>JAGVLZ010000170.1 GCA_020054055.1 Phycisphaerales bacterium | reverse complement strand
GTTCGCCGGGCGGGCGTTGCGGCGCGATGTTCGATGGATGGGAGCGGCCGGGGGTGGCGAGGGGGCCGTGGGAAACGGCCGCTTGGACAACGCTTGGATAGTCAAACAACTATTGGTTGCCCTGCCCGTCGCGCGACGCACCCTCCGGCGCGGGAGGGATGATGATCTTCATTCCGGGTTGAATCTTGGAGCCGTCCGCGCCGAGTTGTTCGCTGTTGGCATCGATGATCCACTGATAGACGCTCGCGCGGCCATAGAAGCGGAAGGCGAGGCCCGTCAGCGTGTCGCCCTTCTCGACGACGTAGTCGATTCCTGGTGTCGCGGGGGTTGAATCCGAGTCGGTCGGCGCGGGCTTGTCGGCCAGCCCTTGGATGTTCTTCGGATCGACCGGGACGCGGATCGTCATGCCGATGCGGAGGTGCTGGAAGTCGGTCTTGGGGTTGGCGCGCATCACCGCCTGCCACTGCGCGCTCGTCCCGTAGTATCGCTTTGAGATTGATTGCGCGGTGTCGTCCCGCGCGACTTTGTGTTGGTAGAAGGTCGGCGGCGTGACGCCGGGTTTCGGCTTGGAGGGCGCGGGCTCATCCGCGTGCGCCGGGTCGGCGGGGCTGGGCTGCGGATCGAGGATCGTGTTGGGTAACTGCGGCGGGGGCTGGAAAGCGATCGAGGGGCGCGGCGCGGAAGGGGTCCACCAATAGACGACGATCCAGACCGCGGCCAGAGCCGCGACCCCGAGCGCCAATCGGAAGGAGCCTTGCGTCACGGCGCTTCCTCCGTGTCACACACCCGCCGACGAGGGGAGCACGCGATCTTTTTCGCCCCGTTCGATGTCGGGGGTGAAGCTCGTCGGCGCGGGGACATTCTTGGAGTAGACCATCGGCGCGGAGATCGCGACGGTGGAGTAGGTGCCCGCGATCATGCCGCAGGCCATGACGTAGGCGAAGGAAGCGATCCCCTCACCGCCCACGAAGAAGAGGACGAAGAGCGAGACGAGGCAGGTTCCCGCGGTCACGACGGTTCGGCTGAGCGTCTGGTTGATGGAGTTGTTGATGACCTCCTTCGAGACGTAGCCGAGTTTGCCGCGGTTCTCGCGGATGCGGTCGAGGATGACGACGGTGTCGTTGATCGAGTAGCCGATGATGGTCATGATGGCGGCGACGACTCCCAGGTCGATCTTGATGGGTCGGATGCCCAGCGCCGCGGCGCCGGGGACGTTTTCGTAGATGATCTCCGCCATCGCCACCATGCCGATGGAGATGAGCGTGTCAAAGACCAGCGGGCGCACGGCGGCGAGCGAGAACCGGAACGAGCCGAACCGCACCCACACATAGATGGAGATGAGCACGAAGCACAGCACGATGGCGACGATGGCCTGCGCGCGGAAGGTCGCGGCGATGGCCGGCGAGAAGGAGTTGAATCCCGCCAGCACGGTCGGGACGGTCAGCGCGTCGCGCGCGATCCTCCATTCCTCCGCGGCGAGCCCCACGCGCCAGCGGCCCTCATCCTCAAAGACGCTCAATCGAGCGTCGTGGACGACGATGACCGCGGACTTCACGGCGATGTCCGTTCCCTCCAGCACGATCAACTGGTGTTCGCGGCGGAGGGCGGTGCCGGCGTAGGTCGGGTCGCCGCGCATGTAGTCGAGGCGCGAGGCGAGGCTTTCCCGGGTGGGGGGAGGATCGAAGTTGTCGAGCACGATGGCGACGCCGCCGACGAAGGTGGCGACGTCGTTCTGCACCTCGGGCCGTCCGATGCTTGCGCCGAGGATCGGGTCCGAGATCGGGAAGGCGGGGGCGGCCTCGATGGCCTCCTGTTCGGCGCCGTCGAAGCGGATGGCCGGGCGAGCGTCCACGACATCGCTGAACGCCTCGACGATGGCTTCGCGGAGCGTTTCTTCGTCGGTGATGGTGGTGCGGATGGTGAATCGGTCGGAGGTCACGCCGTCGCTCCGCGGGTTGATCGGGACGATCTCGGCGTTGCGCAGTTCGACCAGGTCTGAGTTTCCCTTTGCCTCGTGCGCGGAGACGATCGAGAGCAGGCGCTCCTCCGCGGCCTTCCGCGCCAGGGTGACGCGCTCGCCGGGCGTTCCTTCCTGCTCTTTGAGTTGCAGCGTGATGGAGGTTCCACCCCGGAACTCGGAGTCGAGGAGGTTCGACCCTTCGCGGAAGACAAAGAACAGGCCGACCGCGATCAGCGCGAAGGAAAGCGGCGACAGAATCGGGAAGAGACGCATCCAGTTGATATTCGGCGTGAGGGCACGCTGGAGAGCGGGCACCGCGACCGGCAACTGATTGACGACCCACGGGCCGCACTTGAAGTGCTCAACGAGAATGACGTAGATCAGGCGCGTCACGATCATCGTCGAGAAGAGCGTCGCGACGACGCCGATGCCCAGCGAGATGCCGAAGCCCTTAATTTCCTGCGGCGGCTCGAAGAAGGGGAGCGCCCCGGCCAGCACCATGGCGACGATGAGGTGCGTCATGTTCGCGTCGATGATGACGGTGCCCGCGCGCTTGAAGGCCACGCGGACGGCGGTGCGGATGTCCCGCCCCGCCACCAGTTCCTCGCGGATGCGCTCGTAGATCAGGACGTTGGCGTCGACGGCGGTGCCGAAGATCAGGACGATGCCCGCGATGCCGGGGAGTGTGAACGCCGCGCGATTGAGGGCCATGATGCCCAGGACGAGCAGCGCGTTGATGACCAGGACGATCATCGCGAAGCCGCCGCTGGCGAAGTAGTAGACGAGCATGAAGGCGCCGATCGCGATGAAGGAGATCCACGCCGCCTTCAGCCCGCGCTGAAGATTGTCCGCGCCGAGTTCCGGCGCGAGGATGCTCTGGCTGATCGGCCGCTCGCCCAGTTTCGCCTGGAGCGAGCCGGCACCCATCGTCTTGATGAGGTAGTCGATTTCCTCCGCGGTGAAAACGCCTTCGATGACGCCCTCGCCCGCGATGCGGCTGTTGATCCGCGGCGCGGAATAGACCTGATCGTCGAGGACGATCGCCATGTTCCGCCCCTGGTTGCGTTCCGTCAGGTCGCCCATGAGCGAAGCGCCCTTGGGGTCCATGCGGAAGCCGATCGCGGGGCGGCCGAGTTGGTCCTGCGTTTGGAATGCGGCGGTGAGCGACCAATCGCCCTCGGCCTGGGTGAGACGCAGACCCTGGGCATCGTGAAGGAGGACGTAGTACAGGCCGTCACGCTCTTCGGCGATGAGCCCGTAGCGACCCGCGAAGTAGTTGGCGGGATCGTCGCGGAGCGTTTTTAGCGAATCGGTGTCGTCGTACCAGCCATTGATCGAGTTGATGCGGTACCACGCCGCGCCATCGACCTTGACGTTGCCCGGGCCGCGCTCGCGGAGTTCCTGGCGGAGGCGTGTCTCTTCCGGGCGCGAGCCCGGATTGACGGCGATGCGGAAGTTGAGCACGCCCGCGCCCTGGAGCAGGCGCACGAGGTCGCTCGGATCGTCGAGGCCGCGACGGTTTTCGGAGTAAGTTTTGTGGATCGCGAGGATGGCGTCGATCGTCGCCTCGGCGCCGGTCAGTCGGCCGATGCGCTCGCGGATGCCGGTGACCGCCTGCTGACGCGGGCTGGGGATCTCGACAATCTCTTTGGTCTTCGGGTCCTCGACCCGGTGCGCCCGCTCGGGGAGTTCGAGGGCCGCGCGGAACTCGTCTGAGGAGACGGTTGACGCCAGCACGCGGTCCCGCGCTTGCTCGAGGGCCGCCTCGGCCTCGCCCGCCGCTTCAAGAAGTGTGTCGAGTTCGGGGCCGGTCGGTCCGGCCATCTTTGCGGCGTCGTACCCCGCGCGCGTTTCCTCCGCTTTCGTCACCGCCTCCTTCACGGGGGCGAGCAACTCTCGACGGGGAGGGGTATCCATCAGCGCGTCGAGGGCCGCGTCGCGTTCCGCGCCGGGGAGGCGCATGGCGCGCTGGAAAGCATCGGAATCGATCGAGTAATCCCGGAGTTTCTCGAGGGCGGCGTTGAACTCCTTGCGCAGACGCTGCACCTTCTCGTTGGGGAGGGGCATCGTGATCTCGACGCGGTCGCGCCCCAGTTGCTGGAACGAGATCTCGAACAATCCCTGCGGGTTCACGCGGTCCTTGAGGACGTTGATCGTCCGGTCGACGACGTCGGAATCGTCCTCGGGCTTGAGGTCGATCGTGTAGATCAGGCTGACGCCGCCGGCGAGGTCCTTGCCCAGGCGGAGGTTCTCGTCCATCGGGAAGATGCTCAGGATGCACGCGAGCATCACGAGGACGGTGACGATGCTGTAAAAACGGATGTTCTTCATGAAGATTCCAACGCGGGAGTTGAACGGTCGATCGATCGCAAGTCTGGATCAGCGGGCGGCGAGCGCCCCGGGCTGCGGGGCCTCCGCGGATGAATCGGAGCGCTTTTTCAGCACCCCCTGCACCGAGGAGCGAGAGAAGGTGATTCGGGTGTTGTTGCTGTCATCGACGCGGAGGACCATCTCGTCGTCGCGCACCTCGACCACGGTGCCGATCACGCCCCCGATCGTCTGCACGCGGTCGTTGCGACCGATTGAAGCGAGCATCGCGGTCCGCTTCTTCTTTTCCTTGTTCCCGGTGAAGGCGCTCATGACCAGCATGAGCGCCAGCACCGCGAACATGACGAGCAGCATGCTCGATCCGCCGAAGGGCGACGCGGGTGCGGG
>JAGVLZ010000316.1 GCA_020054055.1 Phycisphaerales bacterium | reverse complement strand
CTCAGCCGGTGACTCAACCCACGGCCGCCCCGACAACACCTTCGCATCCGACCTCGGCCCAACCGACCACCCCGCCGGCGGGAGACTCCACGCCAGCGCCGACGCCGACCACTCCCGTCGAGACCGCACCCCTCGAGCCTCCCCCGCCACCGCAAGCAAAGGGGCCGACGATCCGCCAACTTGATCGTGCGTACGACGAACTCATGGCCAAGCCCCTCGCCGAGGCCGACCCGCAGGAACTCATCGAGCAATACAACCAGTACGCGGACAACCTCACGGGCGAGCCCGGCTCCGGCCGCACCGTCAAGTACGTCGATACCCGCGTGCAACTCTTGAAGATCCGCCAGCGCGCCCGCGAAATGCTCTCCGAGATCCAGAGCCTCGAAGACGCGACGAAGAACGCCGCGGACAAGTACCGCCTCACCATCGACCGCCTCATCGCCAACCGCGAATACAAAGTCGTCGGTCGCCTCTACCCCAGCACCGTCTACGACGGCACGCGCCTCCCGCGGATGTACCGACTCATCTCGATCGACCCCGGCGTCAAGACCACCCTCGCCTATGTGATCCCCGTCCCCGATCATCAACTCGAGCAGAAGGTCGGCTCGATCGTCGGCATTCTGGGCGACGGCACGATCGAGCCATCAGCGATGGTCGAGATCATCACGCCGACGGTCGTCGATGTGCTCCGCTCCGCGGCGGAACTCCCACCGGAATGATCTTCAATCGGGTGCCACTGGCGGCTCGCCCGCCAGTGTCGGGAGTTCACACCGCAACGGTCCCGGTGATCGCCCCGACCGAGCTCGGCTTCTCCACCGCGAGGTACTGCCTCGTCAAACGGGGTGAAAGCCGGCACAACAGTTCGTGCCCGATCGTCCCCGCGCGCTTCGCCAACGTCGGCAGGTGATTGGGCGCGCTCCGATCATTCCCCACCACCTCGACCGGCGAACCGATCCCGACCTGATCTTCGGGAACATCCGTCAGGTCCACCGTGATCTGGTCCATGCTCACGCGTCCGATCACCGGCACGAACGCCTTGATTCCGCCCCGCAGCATCACGCCGACGTGCGCGTTGTTCGAGAGCGAAAGCGGATACCCGTCGGCGTAGCCCACCGGGACCAATCCGATTCGCGTCGGCCGCGCGGCGTGCCACGCCGCCCCGTACCCGACTGGCGTGCCCGATGGAATCGCTTTGACGTGAACGATCTGGCTCATCCACCGCACCGCCGGGGTCAGCCGCGCCGCCTCGGCCTCAAACTCAAAGTCCGCGGAGTCACCGAAGTCCTCACCGGCAAGGCCGATGAGCGCCAGCCCCACGCGCACCATCGAACGGTGATACCCCGACGAGCGGAACACGCCGAAGGTGTTGGCCTCGTGGATGACCGCGTCGTCCGGGACCAACCGGCGTTGCTCCGTGATCCACGCGGTGAACGCATCCGACTGGGCGCGGGTCTCATCACGGCTCGTATCGGCGCTCGCGAAGTGATTGAACACACCCGTCAGCACGAGGCGCGGGTGCGCGATGATCCGCTTGAGCAGCCCCCCCGCCTCTTCCAGCGATGCCCCGCCGCGCGACATCCCCGTATCGACTTCGAGTTGCACCGCGAGGCGCAGCCCCAGCCGTTCGGTGATCGTGACCGCGGCGTCGAGCGTCGCCGAATCGTGGATCGTCAAGTGCAGTTGCGCTCGTGCCGCCGCGCGATACAACACATCGCCGCGGTCGAGGTCGTGCAGCGGCATCAGCATGAGGATCGGCGACGTGATCGCGGCATCGACGAGCGCCCGGGCTTGCTCCGGCGAGTAAACCGCCAGCATCTCCACACCCGCCAGTTGCAATCGCTTGGCGACGCGCGCCGCCCCCAGCCCGTACCCGTCCGCCTTCATCACCGCACAGATCGCGGGCTTCAGCGCTGCGGTTCCCTTGCCGCCGCTTGTCGAGCCGGCGATCCGCGACGCCAGGACATCCCTCATCACACGAACGTTCGCGGAGATGGCGGGCAGGTCAACCTCGATCCAACTGGTGCTGACCACGAGAATCTCCGAGGAGTCGGGCGGCCGAACGTGGAAAGCCGCGAGAAGAGGCCCGGGGCGATCCATCGCCTCGGGAAAACAACCTCACTTGTATCGGCCGACCCGCTCTCCTACGATTCAGGATAGTCAGGCCGCACCAACCAGCGGCCAAGTTGGCGGGTGCCCGACCCACAGCGAGCAATGTTTTCGATGCGATCGCCGCTCGGCCTTGCTCCCCACTCATTTCCGAGAGTGGCCCTTCGGTCGGCCTTGGTTCGGCGTTCGACCCCCGTGGACCCGTGAGCCGCCGATTACCGGCGCGGCCCGATCGAACCCCACCAACTTCCATACCGGCAGAAGCGAACAAGATTTCCGATGATGAACGAGAACGAGTCCCCCGCCCCAGAGTTCAATCCGCCCGCCCCGATTGGCACGCCGCCCACCTCCGAGGGGGGAGCCCCGGGACAGAAAAAGCGCCGCCGCCGCCGTAGGGGCAAGAGGCGAAGCGATGCACGGGCGCCCGGCACCGAAACTGACGGCCAGGCCCCGACCCCCACGAATGGGCACGCGACGACGGCCGCACCGGCCCAACAGCAAGGTCCGCCGCCCCAACATTCCGCGCCACGCCCGGCCCACAACAGATCGGAAGAGCG
>JAGVLZ010000175.1 GCA_020054055.1 Phycisphaerales bacterium | reverse complement strand
TAACTCTTCGCGCCTTGTCGCGGCGACGGTGCCGGGGCGTGTGGATTTCTCCGGTGATGCGCCGCGCCCCTCGGACCCCGCGTCGATCCCGATGTACCGCCATCCCGCGGATCGGAACGCGGCGGCGACGGCGGTGAGCGCCGGGCGCACGATCGATGTCCGGGGATGATCCGCACTCAACAAGTGGTTATGCTTCATCCATGCGAGCCGACCTGCCCACACCCCGGTTCAGCGCGCACGCCAAGGCGTGGATCCTCGACCCCCAGGTGGTTTTCCTGAATCACGGGTCGTACGGCGCCTGCCCGCAGCGCGTGCTGGAGTATCAGCGTCACATCCAGGAAAAGATGGAGCGCGAGCCGCTACGGTTCATGGGGACCGAACTGGAGCCGATGCTCGACGCGGCGCGGGCGGACCTCGCGGCGTTTGTGAACGCGGACCCCGAGGGATTGGCGTTCGTTCGGAACGCGACGACCGCGGTCAACGCGGTCTTCCGCTCGATCGAGTGGAACCCGGGCGACGAGGTGCTGTCGAACAATCACGAGTACAACGCGTGCGAGAACGCTCTGCGGTGGGTCGTCGGCCGCGCGTGCGGAGGCCAGGTGAAACTGAGTTCCGCGGAAGTTCCCTTCCCGATCAAGTCGCCCGACCAGGTGGTGGACGCGATCGTCGGTGCGGTGACGCCGAGGACGAGGCTCGCGCTGATCAGTCATGTGACCAGCCCGACGGCGCTGATCTTCCCTGTCGAGAGGCTGGTGAAGGAACTGTCGGCGCGCGGCGTGGAGACGCTGATCGACGGCGCGCACGCGCCGGGGATGGTGCCTCTGGACCTGAGGTCGCTCGGCGCGACGTACTACATCGGCAACTGCCACAAGTGGATGTGCTCGCCCAAGGGTGCGGGGTTCATTTATGTCCACGAGGAGGCGCGGCGAGGCACGATCTCACCCGTCGTGATCTCGCACGGCCTGAACTCGACGCGGAAGGACCGCTCGCGGTTCCGGTTGCTCTTCGATTGGACGGGGACCGACGACTACACGGCGTGGCTGAGCGTTCCCGAGGCGATCCGGGCCGTGGGTTCGATGCTGCCGGGGTCGGGAGCGGCGGCGGGTGGGCGCGGGACCGGATGGGACGCTGTGATGGCGTCGAACCACCAGAAGGTGCTGGCGGGACGCGACACGATGCTCGGGGTCCTGGGGGGCGAGGCGCAGGCGCCCGATTCGATGCTGGGGTCGCTCGCGACGGTGCCGCTGCCCGACGTGCGTCACGCGGAAGGGGAGCCGGACGAGCAACTGAAGGACCTCTACGCCATGCACAAGGTGCAGGTGCCGGTGATCGCGCGGTATCACCCGGAGCGCTGGGTGCGAATCTCGGCGCAGTTATACAACGACTCGTCGCAGTACGAGTACGCGGCGGCGGTGCTGAAGATGCTGCTTGCGACATAGCAGCCGGACCCCATTATTCAGGAACATCGAGCGCGTGGAGCGCGGTCCCCGCGACGGCCCAGATCTCGTCGATATCTTCGATGCTGGTATCGGCGGCGGCGGCGATCTCGGATTTCGCTTCGTCAGCGGTCGGGTGGGTGCTGTACTTGTTGACGGCGCGCGCGCCGCTGGCTTCGGTGGAGTCGATCTTCGTCCGCGCGGTTGAGGCGTAGTTCATGCCCGTCGTGATCGCCTTATTGATCGTTTCGTTAATCTCTTCGGCGGGCTTGTTCTTGGCGACGAGTTTGGCGACTTTGGCCGACGTTCTCTTGACGAGGCCGTCCACCTTCTTGTCGTAACTCTCGACAGTCTTGTCGAACTTGGTGATCGTCTTGTCGACGGCTCTTTCGATTTTGACGGCGATCTTGTCGGCCTGGGCCTGCGCTGTGCTCGCGAAGAGCGCGAGGGTGATGGCGGTCACCAGAAATGGAAGAACGGATCGGATGCTCAGACTCATTGGTGCTCTCCTTCGTCCGGGTGGACGGCGCCTGTGCGGGGACCGCGAGGGGCAGCGGCATCTTAGGCGTGTTCGTGCGGGGCGTCCATGCAGTTCCCGGGATCATTCGGCGGATAAAAATGAATCGGCCGTCGGAGTTGAATCCGACGGCCGACGCCCCGCACGCGGTGTCGCGTCCGCACAAGCACGCGGCCGCATGGGGGTTCTATCCCTTCGGGGTTATGGATCGATCAGCCCCGCGTCGGCGAGCGCCTGGGTGATTTCGCCCCGGCACCAGCGGAGTTGGCGTTCGATCGAGTTGTTCGCCTGGTTCTCCGCGAAGTTGAGAGAGAGCATCAAGTGGTCCTCGCTCTCGGTGCCGGCGATCTTGCGTTCGAGGCTGGCGTAGGTCTTGGCGATGCTCGAGCGGGCCTTGGCCGCGATGGATTCGAGTTGGTCGCGGGCACGCTCCGCGGAGGCGAGCGCCTTCTCGTCCTTGCCCTTTGCGGCGAACTTGGCGATCGCGGCGACGGCGGCATCGGCGGTTTTTTCGCACTTGGCGACCGCGGCATCGCCGATGCGCTCGAGTTTGCTCGCGGGCGATGCGGCCGGACCCGCGAAGGCCGCCGAAGACATGGCGAGGATGCACGCCACGGCGATGAATCGGTTCAGATGAATGGACGCGCTTTGCATGCGGGTGGGTCCTGATCGCTGTGCGGCTCCGACGGGCCGAATCCCCCGATCCGGCGCGGCGGGGCCGCGGGGGATGATCGGAGCGATGCGTGGCGCGGTGCACATGTGGACGGGCGTTCCAGAGTGTCGTGTGCCGCGGACGCAGGTCGGGGAAGGGGCGACGGCTGCGAGCGGGTGATAATGCGGAGCGTTCCGGTAGCGAGGCGTTCCGCGATTCTCGGTCGTGCAAGAAAAAAGCCGCGTCCTTTCGGACGCGGCTTGGTGATTCGATCGCATTCCTCCCGGAGTCGGCCTCGCGGTCAGAGGCAGTTCGCGCCGAAGTTGGCGAGCGTGGTGGTGATGTCGTTGAAGTCCACATCGCCGTCATCGTCGGTGTCGCCCGGGCCCGTGCCGGGGGAGGGGAGGTAGTTCGCGCCGAAGTTGGCGAGGGTCGTGGTGATGTCGTTGAAGTCGACGTCGAGGTCGTCGTCGGCGTCGCCGATGCACGACGGCGGCACGGTGGGCTGGACGACGCCGCTGATCTTCACATCGTCGATGTTCCAGCCGTGGTAGACGACCGAGCCGTCGGTCGTGCCCATGTAGAAGCGGAGGTAGACCGTCGCCTGGTTGTCGGCGATGGCGGAGATATCGAAGGTGTGGAACGACCACGCGCTCTCGTTGAGAGCGGAAGTCGCGGTGTGCGACCAGAGGGTCGTCCACGTCGAGCCGTTGTTGGAGATCTCAAGGCCCGCGTGGTCGTAGGTGGCGCTCTCGACGCCCAGCCAGCGGCGGTACTCCATGGTCGTGAAGTACTTTCCGGTGAGGTCGATCGCGGGAGTCGTCGCGTCGATGCGGGGGAGGTTGTTGGTGTAGTCGCCCGCGAGGTTGTAGCCGATGACGTTCGCGCCGGTGAAGCCCGAGGCGGGGTCGCCGCTGAGTCCCTGCGGCACGCCGTAGGCCCAACCGGAACCGAGGGTCCAGCCGGGGTTCGTGTCCATGTTCCAGTCGACGACGACCTGCGGCGTGCCGACGCGGATCGACGCGGCACCGGTGTTGGAGTCCACGGCGTCGTTGCAGTTGTAGGTAAAGGAGTCGGGGCCGACGTAGAGGGCGTTGGGCCTGTAGTTCGCGGTGTCGCCGCCGGCGAGGAGGGTGTAGGGAACGCTGGAGATGAGCGCGTTGTTCGCGGGATCGCGGAGCGTGCCGTTCGTGGCGAGCGAGAGGATGGTGTAGGTGAGGGGGGCGTTGGTGGTCGAGACGCCCTGGAGCATGACGGGTGAGGTGATGGTGTCGGGCACCGTGACCTCAAAGTCCTGCGCGGTGGGCGGGCAGGGGGTTCCGCTCTGGGCGATCTTGAGTTTCCAGGAGTTCAGCGTGCCGATGTCGCCTCCCGCGAGGTCGGAGACGGTGAGCGTCCAGTTGCCCATCGCGGCCTGGCCATTGAAATCGGTGAGCGCGCCGGGGCCGTCGGGATTGAGCACCCCCTGGTCGTAGGTGACCATCAGGTTGTCGGCCGAGCCGCCCGTGCGGTTGTGCAGGCGGACGATGGCACCCTGCGGCGAGGTGAGTTCGACGACGAGGTCGCCGCGGTAGGTGTGGGTGATGTCGATCTCGACATCAACATCGCCGACGCAGAAGGCGTCGGGGACATTGAGCACGCTGTTGAAGGAGCTGAAGTCGGCGATCGGGATGGCCGCGCCGGGGTAGGTGTAGGTGTAGCGGCCGACATCGAGAGTCACGGGGCGCGTGGTTTCGCCCGATGCGCCGGAGTCGGTGGTGAAGTTGACGGTGCCGTTGTAGATGCCGGCGCCGAGCGCGTTCGCGTCGGTGGAGAAGCCCGCGATGACGACGCGCGAATCGCCCACGCCCGAGAGCGTGAAGGACGAAGAGGCCATTCCATCGACGCCGATCCACGGGTCGCTGCCCGCGACGGTGACGTTGACGGGTGTGGGCTTGGTGCTGGTGATGGTGTAGGTCTGGGTCGCGGAGAAGGGTCCGCCGACCGGGCCGCCGCCGAGGAGGCCGTTGGCGGGGGTGACGTCGATGCCGGTGGTCCCTGCGTCGATGAAGTGCGTGCGGTTCAGTGTGACGCCGTTGGTCGTGTCCTCGAACTCGACGGTCGTCGAGTAGATCCCCTGCGGCAGCGCGTTCGCGGCGGCATCAACGGCGACGGTGACCATCGTCGAGGACATGGGGTTCAGCGTGCCCGCGAGGGGGCCCGCGCCGCCGTCGATGGTGAGGGGGGCGGAGCCGGGGAGAAGGGTGGCGGTGTAGTCGATGGCGATCGGTGTTGGGTTGTTGAGCGTATAGATGACTGAAGCGGGCGAGAAGGGGCCGCCGAGGAGACCAGCATGAACGGTGTCGCCGGTGGGTGAGACGCTCATGCCGGGGCCGAGGGTGTCGAGGACCATCGCGCCGGTGGCGAGCGGGTCGAGCCAGTCGGAGAGACGTGTGGCGGCGGTGCCGTTGCCGATCCACGAACGGCTGACGCGGCCGTAGCAGTCGGAGCGGTTCGCGCCGGTCTGCGAGCAGGCGGAGGGGCCGCCGTGCAACTGGCCGATGATGCGCTGGTTGTCGTCGTAGAGTGGCGAGCCTGATGAGCCGGGCTCGGTGACTCCCAGCGACCAGTAGACGCTGATGTGTGTGTTGTCGCCGGGGCCGGGGGCGGGGCTGCAACCCCACGACGAGCCGTGCGACGGGGCGAAGGAGCCTCCATCGGTGTCGTAGAAGGAGATGCGCTTCTCCGCGACCTGTGGGTGATGGATGCACGCGCCATTCTCGGGATTGAGACCCTCGCGGCTCCAGCCGGCGAAGGTGACGCCGAAGGATTGCGGCGGGGCGGTGTTGACCTGCACGAGGCAGAAGTCGGAGACGGAGGCGGCGGCGCGGAAGGTCGCGCCGGACGAGAACTGCGCGAGCGAGCCGTCGCCCGCCCCGCCGCTGTCGCCCGAGCCGGGGACGCGGCAGTAGGAGTTCTGGAAGTTCCAGTAGATCACCATGGTGCCGGCGTCGCCCGCGTCGATACCGCAGTGGTTGGCGGTGAGGAAATAGGGGGTGCGGTTCTGCGCGGTGTTGTTGACCATCGAGCCGGAGCAGGTGTCCGAGCCGTTGAGCGTGTAGCAGCCAGCGGCGTCGATCTCATCCTCCCACGGGTCGCCCTCGGGGCACTCGACGTCGACGTTGCACGAGCCGGAGGTGCCGCGCTCTTCCGGGGCGGCATCGCTGACGCCGAATCGACGGAAGCCCGCGCCGATCTGCCCCACGCGGACGCGCATCTCCGCGATGCGCTTCTGCGGCACCACGACTTCGATCACGATCTCATCCGAGTTGAGAATCGGAGTCCAGAGTTGCCCGGTGGGCTGGTGATCGGCCGAAGTGAAGGGACGGATGACCTCCGCGCCGTCCGGGGTGAGCATCGTGAGCGATGCACCCTCGGGCATGTTGAACTCGGTGAAGCCGATATTGATCGAGAGCGCGTCCGGCGCGCCGACGCGGAGGCGCCAGAGGCTCATGCCGTTCTTGAGTTCCTCCCATGTGCCGGCGTTCTCGGGAGCGAAGTTGACGCGGACCGGGATCGCGAAGCGCAGTGGCAGGCCGACCTCGACGTTGCGGTTCGATTCGATCATCGCGGCGGCGAAGTCGAGTTCGCCGGTCTCGACCTTGTCGACGTCCTTGAGCGACCTGACATCCGGGGTCAGCGACATGGGGTTCGCATCGGGGCTGACGCCGACGGTGGCGTAGGGCTGATCGGCCCACGCCATGCCGGAACACATCGCGACGAGCGCTGCCGATGCACACACGCGCCGCCACACACGAGAAACGCTTTGCATGTTCTCAATCTCCCGGCCAATCGGCCCGCGCGTGATGAGCAATCACCCGCGGCCGTTCGGCCGCACATCCAGGGATCCCTCTTTCTCAAGGCAGCCAGACCGCCCGCCCGCCTTCCCGCCCCACCCTCAGTATGCGGCGTGATTCGGTATGTGCAATGGGGAAGGGGCGGATAATCGGTGAATGGACGTTTTTTTTTGAGGGGGGTTGGGCGATTGGGCACTGGTTCACTTTGGCGGTGGCACGGGTTTGTAACCCGTGTGGTATTCGCCAAAGTGAACC
>JAGVLZ010000055.1 GCA_020054055.1 Phycisphaerales bacterium | reverse complement strand
TCCACGTCACCGATGCGCCGAAGCGCGCCACCGCGATGAACTCTCCCGCCGTGGGATCGGTCGCGGTCGCCGCGGCGATGTACGTCGAGGTGAGCGGATCAATGCCGACCGCGACCTGACCGTTCCCGCCGCGGAACGAGGTCTGGCTGAGGTACTGCTTGAACTCCGCGGTGGATGAGACGTTCGCGGTGAAGCCTGCCCCATCGGAGATGCTCGCGGGCATGGTCCCGCCGCGAGTCGCGACCACGCCGCCGGTCGAGTTCACCGCGAAGAGGTTGATGCTGTCGGTGCGCGTTCCCGCCGGTGTGCGTGCGAGCGAGGCGACGGTGCCGACGCCGCCGAGGTTATTCACGGTCGAAAAGGACGGGTTTCCGCGGTGGAACCCGATGCCCGCGGCGATGTGCGAGGTGACCGGCGCGCCGCCATTGGCGCGATAGTTGTTCGCGAAATCGAGCACGAGGGCCGTGGTGGTTCCGAGGCTCGCAGGGATGCACGATGGGGTGTTCGTGGTCGTCGTGCCTGCGTTCAGGAGGAATGTGGTCGCCGCGGTCTGATCGCCGCGGTTCGTCGAGCCGGTGAAGAACAGGGTGTTGTTGAAGGCGTTCCGCGCGGGCAGGTTCACGCGCACGATGTTCTCGCCCACGACCTGCGCCCCCGCGCCGCCGAAGTTGTCGGCCCGCAGGAAGAGGTTGCCGGATGCGTCGAGCCCGCCGAGCGTGACCGTCGAGGTGTTGTCGCTCTCCTGGTCGACGCGGCTCCCCGCCGCGAGCGTCCGCGTCACCCAGAAGCGGTTCGGTTCGAGCGCCCTCTGGCCGACGAGCGCGCCGACCGCGTTCGTCGCGACCGAAGCAAAGTCCGAGAAGCCGACGCCGAACTGGCGTGTGAATCCGATGGTCAGGAGCGATGACGGCGCGGAGTTCTCGTCGGGGTTGATGCCGGGCCCCGCGTTGAGCCAATACGCGTACGAGGTCTGCGTGAACGTCGTGTTGACCAGTTGGTCCGCGCTCATCGCGGCGGAGCCGAGCGCCTGAGTGCTGAAGAGCGGATCATCGTCGCGGTTGGCCTTCAGAATCGGCGCGATGCGAAACGCCTGACCCCACGACGAGGTGAGTGGCACCGCATCGACGACGTAGCGGTTCGTCGAAGGATGGATGTACACGTCCAGCGCATCGCTGTTGCCCGGCGTGACCGAGACGCTGTCCTGCGCCCAAGCGGCCGTTGCCGACCCGGCGATCAGAGCGAGGATGGCGAAAAGCGAAATGGATCGGTTGCTCATCGTGGGAATCTCTCTCAAAGAGCGCGGTGAAGCGCTTGACCGGCGGCACTTGGAGTCAGAAATCGGGTCCGCCGCCGATCGTGACCCACGATCATGGACGACACCACGCCCCCAGTCAATCAATGCGCACCGATTTGCTCATTTCGGTGCAAAAGTTAGCGCTTTGATAGGAGGCCTCGACCGGCGAAGTCCCCCGCGTCCTAGAACTGCTCCAACGCCTTCACCGACGGCAGGCTCTCGATCCGGGCCTTCTGGAGACGCATCCACTCCTGCCACTTTCGGTCCTGTTCGAGCATCAAAGCCCGTTCGAGCCAGCGGAGCGTCTGCGTCGAGCCCTCGTTGAGCAGCGCATCGGCCCGGATCACGCCCCGCAGCGCCGGCAGAAAGTTGTCATCGCGTTCGAGGGCGCGCTCGTAGTACCCGCGCGCCTCGCGCAGGTATCCCCGGCGGTCGTACAGCAGGCCGAGGTTGTAGAGCGGACGCGGATCACTCGCGTCGAGTTCCGCCGCCGTGCCGAACGCCTCCGCGGCCTGGAGGTACTGCTCATCGTTCATCATCAGCACCCCGAGGTTCGTCCACGCGGAGGGGAACTCGCGGTACTCCCGCACCGCATCCTTGTACTTTTCCGCGGCCTTCGATGGGTCCTTCGTGCGCTGAGCGTCCACGGCGATCTCCCGCGCGTTGTTGAGCCGCCGCGCCTCATCCTCCGCAAGCCCGGGGGGCAGCCCGACGGAGACCTTCTTCGTGCAGCCCGGCCCCCACACCGCGCACAGCATCGCGGCGGTCGCGACCAGTGTCGGTCGGCTTGTCTTCCAGCCTCGTCGGCCCGTCGGCTGCTTCACGCGGGAATCTCCTTGCCTGCGATCCTACTTCTTTTCGTACAACGAGAACCGGAGCACCGCACGCCAACCCGTCCCCGTCGGCGTCAGGTTCGCCTGCGAAACAAACGCTCGCCCCTTCAGGAACTCGTGATTCAGCGTCGCGTCCGCCGCCTTGAAGATGGTGCTCAGTTCCTCGTTGTTCACCGTCACCGTCACATCGCTCCGGTAGATCGACGAGTTGTTATCGACCCGCGTGGAGGAGACCTGGCTCACCGTCGGAGTCTCGCGGAATGAGCCGGCCTGCGCCTTCCATGTGTCGTCAACATACGAACCCAGGAACGGCGAAGGGGGATAGATCGCCGCCAGGTCGATGCTCTGCTTCTGCTGACCCTTGATCTGCTCGACGAAATGCGCGACCTTGACCGCCTGCGCCTGTCTCGCCTGCACGATCGACCGCTGCGCCGCCAGCCCCCGATACGCCCACACGCCGAACAGCACCGTCACAATCAGCAGCACGACCGGGATCGTGAGCAGCGACGTGGGCTTGTTCGCGCGGTCGGCCGCCGCCGCGAGTGAGGCCAGTTGGGCTTCGGTCTGTGCAGGTTTGAGAGCCATGACGCTTGAGTGTTACCTGTTCTCCCATTCGCCGTTGAGCCGAACCACCTGGTCCGTCCCCGCCCCCGCGCTCTCCTTCCAACGCAACGTGCCGGGGTTTTGCGCGAGCGCGAGCCTGATCTCTTCGCCCGTTCGTCGATCCGGCACGCTCAGTTGAAGGAGAATCGGCGTCCGCACGTCGAGCGAGAGTTGCACGAGCCGCACCCCCTCGAACTTCGCCAGAATCTCCCCCAGACGCTTGATCTCCTCGTTAATCGGCTTGGGGGTCGGCGGCCCCTTGGGCTTTTCATCGGTGGCCCCCTTCAACGCCGCGGACTCCAACGTCTTGAGAAGATTCGGCGTTTCCAGCAGTTTCGGGTCGTCCAGCGATTGCACCATCGCCCTCGCCTCGGCTTCGGCCTGCGCCGCCAGACCCGAAAGCCCCGCCGCAGCGCGATTCATCCGGTACCCAAGCCCTCCCACCGCCCCCGCCAGAAGGATCAGCGCCGCCGCGGCCCAGCGGTATTGCGTCCGCCTC
>JAGVLZ010000178.1 GCA_020054055.1 Phycisphaerales bacterium | reverse complement strand
GCTCTTCCCAGCCGACGACGACGGAGCCGTCGTAGTTCGCGGCGTTGACGCGTGCGCTGCGGTCGCTGCCCTGCGCCAGGCTGATCATGCCCGTGGAAGATGACCAGGCGCTGGCGCGGGCCCGGGTGAATTCTTCGACGACTCCCCAGAAGAACCCGGTCAGGGTCTGGCCGTCGCCCGAGAGTCCCCAGGCGGTGCCGTACGAGTCATCGAGGAGGACGCCGTTGGCGGGCATGGGCGGCATGGTTTCGGTCCAGCCTGAGGCGGCGTGCCAGATGCCCTGGGTCATGCGCATGTCGGTGCTGATGATGGAGGCGGAGACGCTCAGGCCGTCGTAGGAGATGTCGGGGGTGCCGGCGCCGATTCCGAGGGTCGGCACGGTGGCGAGGCCGAGGCGCTCGACGCCGTCGGCGCTGGTCCAGCGGAAGGTCTCGTATGAGCCGTCGCCTGAGGCGTTCCCGGCGCCGGCCGTTCCGCCGTTGGCGAGGCCAGTGAGGATGTACCCGTGTGGAAGGAACTCGATGGTGGATTCCGCGAAGGCCGTCCCGGCGAGTGCGCTCACGGCGACGGCGGCTGCGATCAGGTTTTTCATGGTGATCTCGGTTTCGTTTTCGTGGCGGTCCGAGCGCACAGATTGCCGGGGGAGCGCCGCGGGTGCTGGTTGAATGGAATGGACTCAGTTCCGGCGGCGGCGCACGAGGCTGAGGCCTGCGAGGGACAGGAGCGCGGCGACGGAGGGGGCTGGGACGGCGTTCCACGACACGTTGTCGACGTAGGTTTCCGGGAAGAAGCCGAAGCCGAGGACGCGGATCTCGTCGAAGACCATGCCGCCGGAGGTGGTGATGTTGAAGGCGGAGTCTCCGAATCCGCCGTAGGCGGGAGTGAAGAAGTCGAACCCGACAGGGTTGTTCTCATCGCCGTCGTTGATCAGGACGACGGCCATCCCGCCGCCGGAGAAGGTCGGTGGGCCGGACGAGTCCCAGGCGTTGAAGGAGGCGGCGGTGAGGTCGGTGGCGAAGCGGATGAATACGCCGTAGGGGCCGTAGTAGGAATTGGTGGACTGCGCGGTCGGGAATGCGTTGGGACCGACGAAGTTTGATCCTTCGCCCGAGACGATGGAGGTGATGCCCATTCCGACCCAGGAGTTCGACGGCACGTTGACGCCGGTGGTGCCGCCCGGCTCATCGAAGGTCAGGGTGTTCGTGTAAGTGGGGGCGGTCGGGCCCTGCGTGATGGTGACGGACGCGCTGGCACTCGATACGAGGCCGGCGGTGGCGACGATCGCGGCGAGCAGGTTCTTGGACATTTCAACTCTCCTCTTCTGGGGTGCAGGCAGGACTTGAAGACACCTTCAGGTCACACGGTGCAAGATAATCACGCGAAACGTCCTGTCAAGTGTCACATTTGACATTTTTCAACTATTTTGATTTGACAAACATGCCTCGATGCGGCAATGTCTGTTAGCCATATGGACAAGCCAAGCATGCCAACGGCGACGAAAAATGCGGAAATCAACGTAAAATGGCCGGTTATGGCGAGCGACTCGCTGGAAGCGGTGATTACCGCGTTCAATGACCTTCGGGCTTGTCTGGCGGATTTGCTCATTGTGGTTCAGGCCGACCCGACCAAAACCCGTGAATCGGCGCGGCTGCTCGGGCTCAATCGGGGGCTGGTGTGGCGGTTGACGCGGATGGTCCGCTCGAATGATTTCGCGGCGACGGTGAGCGATGTGCCGGCGCGGGCGAGCATGAGCCGGTTCATCACGGCGTGCCGGGAGCGCGGGGCGCCGGAGGTGAAACTGCTGGCGACGGCCGAGGCGCTGGATGAGTTCGAGCGGGCGGTGGGGCGCTGCTCGGGCGATCGCAAGACGTTGTCGATGCTGATGGCCAATCGTCGCGGGAACCTCGAATCGAGCGAGCAGGAGAAGGCTCGGCGAAAGATGTTCGACGGCGGGTGCGCGGTGTGGGGGGTGCAGGCGCAGGTGCGCTTCGTGTCGGTGTTCCTGTTCCCGGCGGCGGATGATCGGTCACGGATCGATGTCGGCCATGTGACGGGGTATGTCGGGTTCCGGCGTCTGCGCGCGATCCCGTGGCCCATGTCATACGAGGCGGTGCGTTCGGCGGGTGGGCGCGCGGTGTCGTTCGAGAAGCGGCCGCTCGACCCCGCGGGGTCAACCGAGGGTCGGGCGCAGTTGCTGGCTCAGTTCAGCGAGCCGGGGGTTCCTGAGATCAACGTCGTGACGAACGGCGATATGAAGCGATTCGAGTTGGCGGCGGGGCCGGTGGGCAACGCGGGGGTGGCGACGTGCGTGTTCGGGACGTATCTGCGGCATCTGTACCCGAGGGTTGAGTCGGCGGACCACAGGTACGCGAGTTTCACGGTGCTGCTCGAGACGCCGGTGGAGCGGGTGATCTTTGACATGTTCGTACACCGGGATATCGCGCTCGATGCGCTCCCCACCGCGCATCTGTGCGAGAAACTGACGCACCCGCACGCGCCGTCGGACGCGGAGATGGATACCCGGTCGCTGCCGCTGGCGGAGTCGCCCTTTGCGCTGGGTCAGGGGGCGTCGGGGGCGCTCACGCCGCACATCGCGTGGTATCCGAGGCTGGTGAACTTTGTCGCGGAGAAGATCGGTCACGCGCCGGAGGAGTTCAACGGGTCGCGATTCGAGATGACGTACCCGCCGATCCCGACGGCGCTGGTGCGGCGTTTCCCTCTAGAGGCAGCGGGGGCGAAGCGGTAGGGGGGGTCAGCCGGCCTTGCGGCGTCCGTTTTTCGAGCCGATCGGATGAACTGTTTCGACGAGGTTGGCGTTGTAGAACGCCGGGACGCCGTCGTCGTCGGTCCACACGAAATAGAACGAGCGTCCCGGGGGAACGTAGATGAACTCGGGGTGCCGCACCTTGAGTCGGCTGCCGCCGACCATGACGATCTCAAAGGGCGAGAAGGGGGTGTTCTTGATGGCTTTTTCGATTGCTTCTTTCATCGGGCGATTCTTCGAGGGCATCAGCCGGCCTTGCGGCGGCGGGGTTTCCGAAGCCGAACGATGGGAATGATGGCGCGCAGCGCCGTGTTGACCGATCGCGAGTTCGGGAATACTTCGGCCACATCGGCATCGAGGAGCACGAGGGTATCGGTGTATTTTGCGAATCGCTCGTAGTACTTTCCCCTGACGCCGCCGGAGAGGTCGTATTCCTTGCGCATGCCGTCGCTCGTGCGTTCAACTCGCGCTTTCGCCATATCGCTTCGACTCTCTCCGCGTCGCCTGACGCGCGCTGATGATTCGGACCTTCTCTGCTTGCTCTGCATGGACAACTGTAAGCAGCCTCCCTCGCAAAGAAAAGCCCGTCGTGATCCATCGGTCCTCCGCGAGGGAATGATCGGTATCGTGCTTTGTCAGGGCTTTGGGGTCCAGGAAGACCGTGGCCGCCTCGCGGAACGTGACCCCGTGCTTCCCTCAATTGGTTGCATCTTTGGTCGGATCCCAGATGAACTCGTGCCACATGTGATTCGTCTTCCGATGCCGGTGGATGCAACGCCCTCCGCACTACGCCCGCAGCCTCTCCTGCTCCGGCACCTGCCCGAGGCTGTTCGTGCGGCGGGTGGCGCGCTGGCGGAGGAGTTCCTCGTTGCCTTCGAGACTGGCGAAGGTTGAATCGAAGATGTCCTTGAAGACGGGGGCTTCGATGCCCTGGGCGCGTTCGACCACGCCTTCGACGATCTCCTTGGCGCGGGCCTCGATGTCGGCCTGCTTCTTGTCGTTCCAGAGTTTCTTCGATTCGAGGTACTTGCGGGTGCGGATGAGGGGGTCTTTCTTGCGCCAGGCTTCGACTTCCTTCTCATCGCGGTAGCGGCGGGCGTCGTCGGCGGTCGTGTGATCGCCGAGGCGGTAGGTGACGGCTTCTATGAAAGTCGGCTCACCCTTCTTGATGGCGCGGTCGATGGCTTCCTTCATGATCTTGAAGGAGGCGAAGATGTCGTTGCCGTCGATCTGGACGCAGTGCATGCCGTAGGCGAGGCCCTTCTGCACGATGGTCTCGGAGCCGGTCTGGAGCGAGCGGGGCACGGAGATGGCCCAGAAGTTGTTCTGGCAGAAGAAGATGGCGGGGACCTTCCACGCGCTCGCGAAGTTCATCGCTTCGTGGGCGTCGCCCTCGCTGGTCGCGCCGTCGCCGAAGAAGGAGACGGCGACGCCCTTCTCGCCGCGGTATTTCTTGGCGTAGGCGATCCCCACGGCGTGGAGCGGGTGCGTGCCGATGGGGATGGCGATGGGGAGGATGTTGACGCCCCCCGGAAGTTCGGGGATCTGGTTGCCGCGCTCGTCGCCCATCCAGTGGAGGAGGATCTTCTCCATGGGAAGGCCGTTGAGGAAGAGGGCGATGTTCTCGCGGTAGCAGGGGACGAGCCAGTTCCTGTCGCCGAAGCGAGAGAGGGCGAGCCCCGCGCCGGCCGGCCCGGCCTCCTGCCCCTTGTTCTGCGGGTAAGTGCCCATGCGCCCCGAGCGCTGAAGTTTGAAGGCGATCTCGTCGAGCCAGCGGCAGATCGACATCTGCTCATAGAGAAAGATGACGTCGTCGTCCGTCAGCGTGTCCTTGGCGAGTTTCTCGTCGAGTTTGCCGTGCTCGTCGAGGAGTTGGATGTGGTCGATCCTGGCTTCGTAGATGGTTTTCTTAGGCATTGTGTTTCTCAAGATTCATTCACCGCAGGGACGCGGAGGGCGCGGAGAAGACCAAGTCATTGAACACAGAGGGAGACAGAGGGAAACGGAGGAGGAGTCGGGACAACACGTTTGAGATGGTAATTTGGTTTGGACAAATCTCAATCTGGTTCTTGCTCAGTTTCCCTCTGTCTTCCTCTGCGTTCCAATCTCCCATCCTTCGTGGTGAAGACTACGACTTCGCATGTGCGTGCTTGTCTCCCGGGAACTGCTTGATGCCGTCCTGCTTGAGTTTGCGCCCTGTGCCGCGGGCGCTCGGGGATTTTTCGGGGATGGCGAAGAGGCTGTTGGGCATGGTGTCGTTGTGGGCGATGGCGGCGTCGGCGGCGGTGCGCATGCTCTCGTCCGCGTTGAGGCGGAGCGAGCGCCATGACTCCTTGCACCAGAGTTCGGCGAGGTTGAGGTAATGGAAGGCCGCGGCCCTGTCGCGCTCGAACTCGACCCCCTCCTCGCCCGCGCGTGTCTGCCGGTCGAGTTTGCTGAGAGTGCAGATCATGCCGTGGATGTAGATGGCGGGGTCGGCGATGCGGGCCTGCACGCACTGGCGGTCGATGATCTTCTCTTCGTTCTCTTTGCTGGCGAGTTTGAACTGGTGGCTGTGCTCCTGGATCAGGCCGCAGACCCGTTCCGCCTGCTCGGTGAGCGATGGGTGCAGCGTGGTGATGGTCGGAGCGGGGCGTTTCATGCCGAGGAAGAGTTCCGCGCCGAGGGGGATCGCCTTGGCGATGGCGGCGCGGCCGGTGGGGGTCTTGAGCCCGGCCATGAGTTTGAAGAGGTTCGTTATGGGGTTCTTGTCTCGATCCGGCCCGAGGACGTTCTGGATGCCGACCATCTGCTCGGCGAGGGCCTTGCCGCCGTAGGCGAAGATGAAGGACTGCATCACCTCGTTCGCCCCCTCGACGATGGTGTTGATGCGCGAGTCGCGGAAGATGCGTTCGACTTCGTTTTCGGTCATGTAGGACTCGCCGCCCATGATCTGCACGGCGTCGTTGACGGCGCGCCAGCCCATCTCCGAGCAGAAGGTCTTGCAGATGGCGGTCTCGACGCGGATGTCCTCGTCGTGTCGGTCGAGGAAGCCGGTGGTCATGTAGAGCATGGCGTCCATCGCGTAGCAGAGGGCGGCCATTCGTGCGATCTTCTCGCGGACGAGTTCGAACTCACCGAGCGGGCGGTCGAACTGGTAGCGCGTGCGGGACCACTTGATCCCCTGGTTCATGGCGCGGACGGCGCCGCCCAGCATGCCGGCGGAGAGGGTGCACCGGCCGTAGTTCAGGCAAGAGAGGGCGACGTTGAGTCCCTTGCCCTCGGTGTGGAGGAGGTTGGCCTTGGGGACGCGGACGTTGTGGAAGCGGATGCGAGCCTGCCACGTGCCGCGGATGCCGCACTTGGAGCGGTTCTTCTGGAAGATGTCGACGCCTTCCATCTCGGGGTGGCAGACGAGGGCGCTGACGCGCTCGACTTCCTTGCCGGACCTGGGGTCTTTGATTTTCTGCTTGGCCATGACGGTGAAGAGTGCGGAGATGGCGCCGGAGGTGGCCCACTTTTTCTCGCCGTTGAGGATGTAGTACTCGCCGTCGTCTGATTTTTCGCAGTGTGTCTCCTGTCCGCCGGCGTCGCAGCCGACGTTCGGCTCGGAGAGGCAGAAGGCGGAGACCCAGTCCTTCGCGAGGTGCGGGAGCCAGCGTTTTTTCTGTTCGTCGTTGCCGAAGAGCATGACGGCCTTGCAGCCGATGGACTGGTGGGCGGAGACGAGGACGGCGGTGGAGCCGCAGTAGAAGCCGATGCGTTCGAGGACGCGGACGTAGGAGGTGACGCCCATGCCGAGGCCGCCGTACTCCTTGCCGATGGTCATGCCCATGACGCCCAGTTGAAAGAGTCGGTCGATGACCCATCGGGGGATCTCCTGCTCCTGATCGATGAGGACGGCGGGGTGCTCGGTGAGGAAGTATTCATCGACGGCGGCGATGAGTTGGTCGCAGCGCGCGGTCTCTTCGGCGTCCTGCTTGGGGTAGGGGAAGACGAGTTCCTCGCGCAGGTTTCCCCAGAAGAGATTCTGGACGAAGCCCATTTCTTCCGGGTCGGGGCCGAGGAGGATCTCGGCGTCGGCGATCATCTTCACGTCTTTGGCGGAGATACCCTTGATGGATTTGAGGTCGGCTTTGATCTGGGACATAAAGAGGGTCCAGGGTTCGGGGTCTGGGGTCTGGGGAAGCCTCGGAGTCGAAGGATGAAGACTTATTTCTTTTCCGATTTCGCGAAGAACGTCTCGATCGCGGAGCGCCCTTTGGGGGAGTTTCTGAGACGGACGAGGTGTTCTCGCTCGGCATCCAAGGCCGCGAGCCAGCCTTTTTCCAGTCCGATGCGGACACAATCGGCGACGGCCTGCGCGGCCTGGGAAGCGGGGAGTTCTGGGCGAACGTGGTCGAGCGCGGCGCGAACGGCTTCGCGGCGGTCAGCGTCTTC
>JAGVLZ010000298.1 GCA_020054055.1 Phycisphaerales bacterium | reverse complement strand
TCGACGACGACCGCGGCCTGCGACAGGTCGCCGCGAAGATGAGGAACCTGCCCAGCGTCATCGACGAGGAACTCCCCCGCGTCGCCCGCTCGGCCGTGGTCGAGATGGAAGAGGCCGAGGTCGAGGACGAGGCGGAAGAGTTCGTCGAGGAGCTCGCCTCGAACTCCGCTCGCGGACGCAGGCTCGAAGAGGACTTCGATGCCGATGACACGATCGAAGAATCCGAAGTCGCCGCCGACGATGGCGACATCGAGTCCGTCCCCTTCGCCGACGACGCCGAAGCGGAAGGCTCGGACGAGCACAAAGAACTCGACCCCGAAGCGCTCCGCGAAAAGATGTCCCGCCTGCACGTCCGCTTCGCGGGCCAGGACCGCCGCGCCGCGACGCAGGAAGACCTCGAACTCCTCCGCTCGCAGCGCCAGAACGAAGCGGAAGCCGACAGGAACTACGTCTTCCCCGGCCTCGACCTCCTCATCAACCCCGACGACGGCTACGAGAAGGAACTCGAGTCCTACGTCCGCGACCAGGCCACCCTTCTCGAATCCGCCCTCCACACCTACGGCATCAAGGGTGAAGTCGTCGGCATCGAGTCCGGCCCCGTCATCACCCTCTACCAGGTCCGCCTCGCCCCCGGCACCAAGGTCTCCACCATCGGCGCGGTCTCGTCCGACATCGCACGCACGCTCAAGGCGGTCAACATCCGCGTCGTCCCCAACACCGAGGGTCTGGACACCGTCGGCATCGAAGTCCCAAACCGCAAGAAGGAAAAGGTCCGCCTCAAGGAACTGATGACGCAGTCGGACACGACGAGCAAGATGAAACTGCCCCTCTTCCTGGGCAAGGACGCCAGCGGCCGACCGCTCATCATCGACCTCGCCACCCTGCCGCACATGCTCATCGCGGGCACGACCGGCTCGGGCAAGAGCGTGTGCATGAACGCGATCATCATGGGCTTCCTCTACACGCAGAAGCCAAGCGACCTGAAACTCGTGCTCGTCGATCCCAAGGTCGTCGAACTCTCGCAGTTCAAGGACATCCCGCACCTCATGTGCCCGGTTGTCACGGACATGAGCAAGGCCGCAGCGATCCTCGAGTGGGCCGTGGGCAAGATGGATGAGCGCTACGAACTCCTCGCCGAGGCGGGCTGCCGCGACATCGCGACCTACAACGGCCTCGGCTGGGACGAACTGAAGGAGCGCTTCAACCCGCAGTCCGAGGCGGAAGAAGCCCGCATCCCGCGCAAACTCCCCTACATGGTCTTCGTCATCGACGAACTGGCCGACCTGATGATGACCAACAAGGAGGTCGAGGGTTCGATCGTCCGCATCGCGCAGAAGGCACGCGCGGTGGGCATCCACCTTATCCTCGCGACGCAGCGTCCGCAGGCGAACGTGGTCACCGGCCTTATCAAGAGCAACATGCCGGGGCGGATGTCCTTCAAGGTCGCTTCGGGCATGGACAGCCGCATCGTGCTGGATCAGAAGGGCGGCGAAGTGCTGCTGGGTCAGGGGGACATGCTCTTCATCACCCCCCGGAGCGCCACTCCGCTCCGCGCGCAGGGGACGCTGGTCGACGACATGGAGATCCGAAACGTCGTCCGCTTCGTGCGGCAGATCTCCGGCCCCTCCTTCGAGCGACAACTCGTTCAGATCCGTTCCGGGGGCGGCCCGGCGGGCGCGGAGCCCGCCGCCGAGTTCGGGACCGCCGAGGACCACGAGAAGCGGATGCTCGAATCCGCGCAGGAAGACCCCCTCTTCGACCGAGCGGTCGAGATCGTGCTGGAGACCGAGCGCGGCAGCGTGTCGCTCCTCCAGCGCCGCCTCGCCATCGGGTACACCCGCGCCAGCCGACTCATCGAACTCATGGGCATCGCCGGGATCATCGGCGGGCACAAGGGTTCCGTCGCCCGCGAGGTGGTGATGACCCTCGAAGAGTGGCAGGCGATGAAGAAGCTTGCCCAGGCCGACGCCGAGGCGGGCGAGGCGAAGCCCGCTCAGGTTCAGGCGAAACTCTTCGAGGAGCCGGTCACGGCGAAGGAGATCGTCGAAGTGCGCGAGGCCTCGGCGCAGACGATCGAATCGAAGCCCATCACGGTGTCCGACACCGAGGATGCTCCATTCGATGTCGATGATGAAGACCCGGCGGTCGCTGTCGCCGCCGCGCCCATCACCGCTGAGGTGAACAAGGCTGCTCCCGAAGTCGAACCCGAAGCGATCGAGGCGGAGGATGAAGTCGAGTCAGACGAGGCGGAAGAACTCGCCGAGATCGAATCCGAAGAAGAAGCGGAGGAGGTCGCTAATCTCGAAGAAGAAGAGTCGGACGAGGACGAGGCGGAAACCCCCGCCGAGGCGGAGCGCGCCGAGGCCGTGGCCGCCGAGACCGAATCCGAGGCCGAGGAGGACGCCGAGTTCGAGTACGAATACGAGTATGTCGAAATCGAGGACGGCGAAGAGGTGGGCGAGGAGTACGAAGTCGTCGACGAAGCGCCGACACCCGAGCCCGAGATCGTCATCAAGCCTCAGGACAAGTCGCCCGAATCAGCGGTCTGATCGACCGATCACCGGCCGCGCTGCCCGCCGCTGCGGTTGGGGCGCTGGTTGAAGGACTGCCCGGGGGCGTTCTTGAAGGTCTTCGGCCCCTTGTTGAAGTCGTTGAACTTCGGCGTCTTGGTCGGGACGGGGAGCGGGGGCTGGACGGCGGGCTTCGGAGTTTTTTCGTTCTTAGCCATGGTCGAAGGGTCTCCGGTCAAAGGCTGGTGACTGATTGTACGCGCGATCCCCACCGCAGGAAATCGTGTCACACACGCCGCTTGCCGACGCTCTGAATGTATCGGATGGTTCATCCGCCCGGTTCGGGCGTTAGGAGGTTCTCGTGCGCCCACGAAGAGTTCAACCATGCGTCGCGCTCGCCGCTCTCATCTGGTCCGCCGGCCACGCCTCGGCGGCCCCGATCGCGATCACCAACCCAGGCTTCGAGACAGACTTCGCCGCGAACAACACCTTCCGCGTGCTGGTCCCCGCTGGCTGGACCATCTTTGATCCAAATGGAATCGTGGAGCAGGGCAACGACGCCGTGGGCGTGCTGAACCCGACCGGCAGCACCTTCTTCCCCGCCGGCGCGCCGGAGGGGAGAAACGCCGCGCTCGTCTTCCTCGCGCAGGATGTCGGCGGCGGCCCGGCTGGATTGTCGCAAATCCTTGCTAGCAATCTCGCTGCGAACACCCGCTACACACTCACCGTCGAAGTCGGCAACATCGCCTCCGGCTTCGGCGCCCCCGGCAACACCTTCTACGACCTCGACGGCTTCCCCGGCTACCAGGTGCAACTGCTCGCCGGAGGCGAAGTGATCGTGCAGGACGACAACTCCCTCGCCGCCTCGATCCCCGAGGGAGAGTTCCGCACCAGCACGATCATGGTGGACATCGGCACGGCGCATCCGCGCCTCGGCCAATCGCTCGAAGTGCGACTCATCAACCTCAACATCCCCGGCACCCCCACCGAGCCCGCGATCGAGGTGGACTTCGACGATGTGCGCCTCGACGCAACGCCGATCCCGCCCGCGTGTCCCGGCGATGCCGACGGCGATGGCGAAGTCAACTTCGCCGACATCACCAACGTCCTCGCCAACTTCGGCGAAACCTATCTCCCTGGAACGACCGGCCCCGGCGATGCCGACGGAAACGGCACCGTTGAGTTCGCCGACATCACGAACGTCCTGGCGAACTTCAGCCTTCTCTGCCCGTAGCCGATGCGTATGCGCCCGAATTCCCGATAACAGTGATGCACCGCGCCCCGAATGTCGCGCCAACACGACGAACTTCGCTCAATTCACCTCGGTTTTCCTTGAACCCACGCGGATCGGGGCTAGTCTCTCTTCATCGGGCGAGGGCGTTCGGGAAGGCACGTCCCCGGCTTGGAGAGAGGGTTCACATGTCTCGATCACATCTGTTGCTCGGATCGATGCTGCTCATGCTCGCGGCCGTGCCGGCGCTCGCCGTCACCGTACACGTCCCCTCTTCGCGGGACAACACGCTGTACGAAGACCCGAACGGCGGCCTCTCCAACGGCGCGGGCACCGGCCTGTTCGCCGGGCGCAGTTCGCAATCGCAGAACTCCATCCGCCGAGGCCTCGTGTTCTTCGATGTCGCTTCGATGGTCCCCGCCGGCTCGATCATCACCGGCGCCACCCTCACGCTCTTCCAGGCTTCCACCAACACCGCCGATCAATCCGTGGGCCTGCACCGCCTCTTCGAATCCTGGGGCGAGGGGACCTCCAACGCGACCTCCGGCAACGGCGGCAGCGGCACCGCCGCGACCATCGGTGATGCCACATGGCTCCACCGCACCTTCAGCACCACGCTCTGGTCGATCCCCGGTGGATTCTTCGATGGCTCCGCCAGCGCCTCGACCACCGTCGGCGGCAACGGCTTCTACTCGTGGTCCAGCGCCGCCCTCGCCGCCGATGCACAGTCGTTCCTCGACAACGGGGCGACGAACTCCGGCTGGCTCCTCCGCGGCAACGAGCAATCCAGCGGCACCTCCAAGCGGTTCGCGACGCGCGAAGAGCCGATCGCGATGAATCGCCCCGTGCTGACGCTCGAATACGTCGTGCCGGGGCCGGCGACCGCGGCGATCGGGCTCGCCCTGGCGCTTGGAACGAACCGGAGACGGCGAATCACCATCTGACCGATGAACGCGGGACCGGGCGGCCCGAGGAGACCTGGAATGCGGCGAGTCCCCGATGACTCCGTGTGGAGGAAGGCATGGATCACAATCGCGACCATCGCACTGACGAGCGCGATCGCCTCAGCGCAAACCCAGAACGTCGCCCTCCGCGCCAGCCACGACAACACTCTCTACGAAGATGGCTTTGGCACCACCAGTAACGGCCGGGGCACCTACATGTTCGCCGGAGTCAACGGCGGAAGCGTGAAGCGGCGGGGCATTATCCGGTTCGACCTCACCGCCATTCCCCCGGGTTCCACGATCACCGCCGTCACGCTCACGATGAACGTGTCGCGCTCCGCCGGCGGGACTCAGCCAGTCGCCCTTCACCGCGCGCTCTCGTCATGGGGAGAGGGAACGTCGGACGCCGGTGCGGAAGAGGGGAGCGGCGCCGCCTCGAAGCCCAACGACGCGACGTGGATCCATCGCTTCTTCCCGGACACCTTCTGGATCAACGCGGGGGGCGACTTCGCCGCGAGCGCGAGCGCCTCCACCAACGCGGGCTCCAGTTCCGTCTCGTGGTCCACGTCCCAGATGATCGCCGACGTGCAATCGTGGGTGAACAACAGCGGAGCAAACTTCGGATGGGTGCTCAAGGGCAACGAGTCCGCGGCGCGCACCGCCAAACGATTCGACAGCCGAAACCATCCGACACCTTCGCGCCAGCCGCTGCTGAGCGTCACCTACACCGGCGCGCCGCCATTCTCCGGCGCTTGCTGCCTGCCGACCGGCGCGTGCGCCATCACACTCTCGGGGCAGTGCGAGAATCAGGACGGCGTCTACCAGGGCAACAGCACGGATTGCGAACCCAACCCCTGCCCACCACCGCCCACCG
>JAGVLZ010000259.1 GCA_020054055.1 Phycisphaerales bacterium | reverse complement strand
GGGACGGGCTCCATCGGCGCGGGATCGAGCCCCGGCGCCACCCCGCCGCACGCTCCGTTTCCGTTGGCCCGCGTATTGGGATCAACCCCCGCCGGCAGGCCGCGCGGCGAATACCGCATGATGTATCCGCAGTCGATCCCAAAATCCTGAACCGCCTGGGCCTTGCTGAACTTCTCATGCACCGCTGTCACGATCGCCCAGCCGATGGTGTTCTCCTCAGCGCCCAGCGGCTCGCCGGTATCGGGATCGATCATCTGACGCCCAGCGTGAAATATCTCCCACGCCTGCCCCACCTCGACTCCAGTCCCCTCGGCCCTGTTCAATGAGAGAGTGCCCCCCGTGTAGGCGATCACCTTGGCGGGCGCGAGCGAGTTCATGATGGCGTTCGCGGACTCCCCCGCGAACTTCTTTGTGATCAGCCCGACAATCTCATTGGTGGCCCGACCCTCCTGCTGCACGCCGGGAAGCACCTCGTTTATCCCGCTTTCGTTGAGCGTGATCGTGGAGACTTCCTTGAGCACCGCCGTGGTCGTGTCGTAAATCTCGAGCGTCGCCTGCAGTTGAATCGTGCGCCTCTCCCCCTGCGTGCGCCCGAACTGACCGCCGAACTCGGCCCTTGCCGTCACGTCCTGGTAGTTGTCGATCACAACGGAGGCCACATTCCGCGCCCCGGCGAGTCTGAATGCCTTGGCCGCCTGCGGATCGTTCGGGTCGGCGTTGCCGGCATCCTGAAGGTCCTGCTCCCGGAAGACATCGGCGAGGCTTTGCCGGGACACAATGTCGAAGCGGCGCGACTTGGTGATCGCGTTCACGAGCAGGGAGTCCGCCCCCTGCATGATCCGGTCCAGCACGTTGGCCTGACCCCCGGCACGCGCCTGCTGCATCACCGCGTCCGTGGCCTTGATGGTCCGGATGGCCAGGCGCGGCTTCTCGACTCCCTGGGCGAGGGCGTGGGGGACAACGAGGCCGGCGAGGAACATGAATGAAACGAAGAGCGGAGTAAACCTGCGCACGAAGAATTCTCCTTCGATTGTGGGAAGTCGGAGACTCCCCGCAACCGCGTTATCCTGCCTCATATTTTCTCCGGATGCAAAGCCGTTGTTGCATAAAAATAACAGCAAAGCGGCGGAAACGTACCCCAACTTGAAACAAATAAAGCACTTACGATCGCGAGTAATTCCGGTAATAGGGTAGTATCCCTAGTCGGCTTCGCGTGTACCAGCCATGTAAAAATGCGGCTGCCGCGGCCAGCGGAGTCGGCCTTGGTGTTGGTGGAATGGGTCTCAAGAAGGGGAGCCGTGTTCCGTGGGGGTATGCCATGGTTGGCGCGCATCCGCGACTTCCGCCACGGCGGGCGTGCCGACTTGCGCGCTCCTGGAAGCCAACCCGGAACTCCCGCCGCAGTTCTGTCGCCTCAACTCCGGCTCGCCGCGATGGACCAACGGGATTCCATCCCCGCGCGGCCCGGACACGTTTCTTCCCGCGGAGCGATTCCCTTTTTCGCCGGGCGCAGTCGTCGAGACTGTCTTCCGCGGCGGGGTTCAACTTCCGATGGAGTCGGTATCGATTCGGCCCATCGCGGAATGGCGCTTACGGCGGGCGACACGCTCGCCACCCTGACCAAACAACTTCGCATTCCAAACCGTGTTGATCACCGATCCAACTCCGCCGCCACCACATTGATCGACCCCAGCACCGCCACGATGTCCGCGAGCATGTGACCCTCGGTCAACTTCGCCATGATCGAGTAGTTGATGAACGACGGTGGGCGCGTGCGCACCCTCCACGGCCTCGGGCCGCCATCGGAGACGATGAAGTACCCGAGTTCGCCGTTGGCGGTCTCGTTCGCGCCGTAGGCCTCCGCGATGGGAGCCTTCCAGCCGCGGTTGCTCATGATGATCTCGAAGTGCTGGATCAGCCCTTCAATGGAGCCGTACACGTCGGACTTCGGCGGCTTCACATACTTCCCGTCGGCGTAGGTGTCGATCGGTCCGCCGGGGATGCTGTCGATCAACTGGCGGATGATGTGGATCGACTGCTTCATCTCTTCGAGGCGCACCTGGAAGCGTGCGTAGGCGTCGCCGTCGGTGTGAACCGGCACCTTGAACTCGACGGCCTTCGCACCTTGGCCGTCCCAGTTGTTCGCGTAGCAGAGGTAAGGCTCATCCTTGCGGAGATCGCGTACCACTCCCGACCCGCGGGCCATGGGCCCAGACAGCGACCACGCGATCGCGTCTTCTTTCGAGACGATGCCGATGCCGGCGGTCCGGTCGATGAAGATCCGATTGCGGCAGACGAGCCCCTCGAGGTCTTCGAGTGCCCGCGGCAGGTCTTCGTTGACGAAATACTTCACCATCTTCTTGAAGTCCGCTTCGTCGGGGAGGTCCTGCATCGCGCCGCCGACGCGGGTCCAGTCTGGGTGGAAGCGCTGGCCGCTGATAAAATCGCAGATGTCGTAGATGCGTTCGCGTGCGTTGAAGCCGTAGAGGAACCCGGTGAACGCGCCGAGGTCGAGGGCGGTCGCGCCGACGCAGAGCAGGTGGTCCTGGATCCGCGCCAGTTCGGCCATGATCGTGCGGATCACCTTGCACCGCGGCGTCAGGTCGATGCCGAAGAGCGTCTCGACGGCGTGGTGCCAGCAGATGTCATTCGCGATCGGCGAGAGATAGTTCATCCGCGACACGATCGTCACATACTGGTTGTAGTCCATCACCTCCGCGAGTTTCTCGAAGCCGGAGTGCAGGTAGCCGATGTGCGGCGTGCAGCGCGCGATGCGCTCGCCGTCGAGTTCGAGCACGATGCGGAGCGTGGTGTGCGTGGCGGGGTGCTGCGGCCCGAAGTTGAGCGTCCAGCGGTCGCCGGTGTCGACGTGCGTCTTGAGGTAGTCGGTGGATTCGACATCAACGTCGAAGCCTTCGTCGGGTTTAAGGGTGAAGGGCATGGGCCAAGTATATGGAGTGGGTGCCACGGCCAGCGGAGCGAGTCTTCGAGCGCAGTCGGCCGTGGCGGACGGGTAACACGCAACCGGTCCCGCAACTGTGTCCGATGTGAACCGCTGATTCATTGGGAACTTGCCCCGCTTCCGCCACGGCCGACTGCGCTGGCCGTGGCACCCCGAAGACTCACTCCCTCACCCGCACCACCACCAGCGTCTCATCATCCGTCTGCGGATTCAGGCCGATCGAGCGGCGGACCTCCCAGATGATGTGGTCGGCGACGGACTTCGCGGTGGCGCCGGTCATGTTGGCCGCGTCAAGGATCGCCTGGCGGAGCCGTGGCCGCCCGAAGCGCTTGGACTCGAAGTTCATCGCGTCGACGATGCCGTCGGTGTAGGCGACGAGCGTGTCTCCCGGCGCAAGGTCGAACATGCCGCGGGCGTAGGTCTGGGCCGGATCGACGCCGATGACCATGCCGCCGGCGGTGAGTTCGTAGAGGTCGCGGTCTTCTGCTGCCCGCCCCTCCACACGTCTCAGGAGCAGTGGGGGGTCGTGCCCCGCGTTGCAATAGGTGAGGCGGAGTGAGACGGGGTCGATCACGCCGTAGAAGATGGTGGCGAACTCGTTGGGCTGGGTGTCTCGGACCATGGCGCGGTTGACGCGGGACATCACCTCGTCGAGGTGATAGAGGGAGGAGGCGTGGGCGCGGAGCGAGGCGCGGACGGCGGCCATGAGGAGGGCGGCGGGAACGCCCTTGCCCGCGACGTCGCCGATGAGAAGTCCCAGATGTCCTGACAAATTAATCAAATCATAAAAATCGCCGCCGAGTTCCATCGTGGGGATGTACCGGGCATCGATATCGAACCGGGACATGTTCGGCAGGCTCTGCGGCAGCATCCGTCTTTGCACATCCGCCGCGAGGCGCAACTGGCGCTGGGCCGCGCGAGCCTTGCTCTGGGCTTCGATCAGTTTCGCGCTGGCGACGGCGGCCGAGACCTGCTCGATGATCGTCTGGAGGAGCGCCTGGTCTTCGGGGTCGAGGAGGACGGGGGACTTCCACAGCAGGCGCAGCGAGCCGAGCGATCGTGCGTTGAAGAAGAGCGAGCCTGCGACGATGCCGGGGTAGCCCGCGGCGGCGAGCGCGGCGCGGAACGGCTCGGAATCGGGGGCGTGCTCGGCGAGTGACTTCCTG
>JAGVLZ010000053.1 GCA_020054055.1 Phycisphaerales bacterium | reverse complement strand
GCCACGTCCGCGCAAGTGTGGGCGAAAAGAGCCCAAAATTCCTTCGCCGGGCCCTCAAAAAGTCGACAAGCCTCCAAACGGGCAATCGCCTCGCTGGACGACGAAACGCGTGAATTCGTATTGTTCATCGGAAAGGGGTAGCCGGGCCGCGTCGGGGCCGTGCAAGATTCTGCACGTCACGGCACTAGCGCGGGTGGGTGCAAGGAAAAATTCTCGCGTAACCGAAATAGTCTGAGTTGCCTTCTGGGCATATTCCCTCACGACCTCTCTCCGGTATTCGCATCGGGTCGGATACTGCAAAAACCCCCCAGCTAGTCCATACCCGATTAAACTGCCCCGCCAAAGAATGATGCGTAGCCGATCGGCGGCCCTCGTGGCCGCTGCCCTGTTCCTCACGTCCGGCCTGACCGCGGCCGAGACCCCTGCCAGCCCCCGGGAGCCGAACTCGGCTCCGGTGGTGACGCTGCACGACCTCTTGGTCGACGCGATGAATGCCAACCTCGAGTTGAGCGCCAAGCGCATCGACCCGCAGATCCAGCAGCTCCGGATGCGGGCGGCCCAGGGCGCGTTCATCCCCAGCCTCGTGGGGGGCTACAGTTGGTTGAGCAGCGAGCGCCCGAAAACCGTCCAGGAAAGCTCGTCGATCGGCTCCATCTTCGGCGGCAAGACCGAGCCGATCCTCCGCGAGGACACCGTGCGCTCGCAGATCGGCATCACCGGTCGCCTGCCCACCGGCACCACTTACGAAGCGCTCACCGGCATGGATCGCCTGCGCAACACCTACAACACCTTCCGCTCGGAATACATCGCGGTCTCCTCGTTCACCGTCACGCAGCCGCTGCTGAAAGACTTTGGATTCAAGGCCAACCTCGCCGAGGTCCGTCTCCTCCGCCAAAACACCCTCGCCGCCAGGCACGAGCTCAAGACCGTCGCCCTGCGCGTCATGCGCGACGTCGCCAACGCCTACTACGAGCTCGCGTTCGCCCAGCAGAACGTCGACGTGAAGCGCGAGGCCGTCGCCGTCGCGGCCAACCTCGTGCGCGAAAATCAGCGCCGGCTCGACGAGGGCCGCATGGCGCCCATCGACGTCACGCAGGCCCGGAGCCGCCTCTCCGAGGCGCAGGAGGAATTGGTCCTCGCGAAAAACTTCCTCGCCCAGCGGCGCAACACCCTGCGCGAGCTGACCAGGGACTCCTTCAATCCGGAAGAGGCGGGCGAGCTCGTCGTGGACCGCGAATTCGTCCGCGCCGTCGCTCCCGCCGTGGCCCGCGAGGCCGCGTTGGCCGAGCTGTTCGCCCACAACCCGACCTACCTGCAGTCGATGGAGCTCGCGAAGATCGAGGACATCCGCATCGCCTACGCGAGGAACCAGCGCTGGCCGCGCATCGACTTGAAGGCCTCTTACGGCTACAACGGACTCAGCCGCCTTCCCGACATGGCCTACAAGAACTACTGGGAACGCACGCAGCCGACTTGGAGCGCGGGCGTCGTCGTCAACATTCCGATCTACGACATGACCGCCCGCAGCCGCCTGAGCGAGGCCAAGCGCCGCAAGGAGCAGACGCTCCTCGAGATCAAGCGCACCGAAGTGACGTTGCTGTCCGCCTTCGACACCGCGATGCGCGACATCGCCAACGCCACCGAACGCATCGGCCTGGTGAAGGACAGCGTGCGCCTCGCGCAATCCGCCCTCGACGCCGAGCTCCGCCGCCTCAGCTCCGGTCTCACCACGAGCTTCAACGTCGCCCAGGCCCAGCGCGACCTCAGCCAGGCCCGCTCGCGCGAACTCGCGACCTACGTCGATCTCAACAAGGCCGTCACGCAGCTCTACTTCGTGCTCGGCACCCTCGACAAGCAACTGCGCGTCGCGATCACTGAGTAACCCTTCGCTCCGAACCCGATGAAACTGAATTTCCCTTCCACCGCCCTGCTCTGCACTCTCGCGCTCGCCGCAGCCCCGCTCGCCCGGGCCGAGGCGATGAAGTTCGACGGCCTTGTTCTTCCCTTCAAGGAAGTCGTCGTCTCCTCGCCGGTGCAAAGCACCATCGACTCGATCGCGATTCGCGAAGGCGACACCGTGAAAGCCGGCGCCGTGCTCGCCCGCCTCTACGCCCGCATGGAGGAACTCGACATGCTCCGCACCAAAGCCGCGCTCGAGAAACGCGAGTTCGACTTCAAGGGCTCCAAGAACCTCTACGCCGACAAGATCATCTCCGAAGACGAAGCGCTGAAGAACAAGATCGAACTCGAGCTCGCCCGCCTCCAGGCCGAGCAGGCGTCCGAGCTGTTCCGCCAGCGCACGATCACCGCGCCGATCAGCGGCGTCGTCGTCGAACGCCTCCGCGAAGTCGGCGAGACGGTCACCGCGACGCAGGCGATGTTCCGCCTCGTCGACCTCGAGCAAGTTTACGTGCAGTTCTATCTGCCTTCCGATTACCAGCGTCGCCTCAAGATCGGCGATCAGGTGAAGATCAGTTGCCTGGTCGGCAACAAGGACGACGGTGCGAGCACCTTCACCGGCAGGGTGGACTTCATCGACCCGCGCGTCGACGCCGCCAGCGGCCTCCTTCGAGTGAAGGTCCTCCTCGCCAATCCCGGCCTCGTCATCAAACCCGGCCTCCGCGCCGAAGTGCTGCTCGACTGAGCGACGGGCCGCATCGCAACTCGCCAAACACAAAGCCGGGCCTCGACCGCCCGGCGTTTCTCTTGCCCAAACAAAAGCGGCGAGCCCGCAGGCTCGCCGCTCAGAAGCTAAAAGATCTTCCCTTTAGAAGCGCTGCGCGCGGCGGCGAATCGCCAGCCCCACGAGCCCGAGCCCCATCGCGATCAACACGTAGGTCGAGGGCTCAGGGATCGCGGCCGCTGTGATTGAATCGAAAGTGAATGAAAATCGCGAGGTTCCCGACGGGAGCGCACCGGAAATCTGGAGGGAATCAATCGCTGAAACATCAAACCCTGGCTGCATTGTCACAGGAGAGTAGATCGTTGCGGGACTGCCTACTGAAAAATTTGCCAACACAAACGTCGCAAATGCCGTCTTTGCTCTATTATCCACCAGCGTGATCTGAAAAGATGAGGCCGTGTTGTTCGTGAGCAACGTGCCTGTCACTCCGAGATAGTCACTGTTCCCGGAAATTGAGACCGGAAGGGCATTGAAAAATTCGATGTAGGAGGAGTCGGCGTTTGTCACACCAGTGCCGTCGATCGTGTATTCATCCGTGCCTTGGATGAACTGAGTATTGGGGTTGATAGACCCTCCAGTGTCGTTGCTGGCCTCCCATGTTCCGTAAAAATAGGTATTGGGGCCAATTACGCTGCTGAAATTTTGGAGTGTAACCTGCCCGTGGGAGCAGACTGCAAGAGCGCAAGTGATGGCGAGTAGAGATAGTCGATTCATGAACGGAGTATGCAAATCAGAAGGGAACGGAGCGCGTAAAGTCGGTTGTTCCGGAAGCGCTGCCACGCTTGAATATCTGGATTGCGGCACCCGCTGGGATAACAATTGAGTCGCGGTTCGTTGCAGGGCCCGTTGTCCGCTGCCAATTGGATCCATTAAAGAAATAGGTCAGCCAAGTCCCGCCGGAACTAACCGCAAGCGTGTCCGCAACCCCTGGCGCCGCATTCGATACCCATCCAGGTATTCTATTCTGGAGAGCCAACGCCGCCAAGGTAACGTCGGTTGGGAATCCGGCGTGAGTATAAGTTGATCCGGAGTTTGCGACGGCGACGGCGAATCGATGGTTCGACACGATACCAGTGAACACGAGGTCAATCGCCCCGCCCTTGCGGGTGACAGCGATCACACTGTCCGGCGGAATCTGAATATCGCCGCGATCCGTCGTCGGCCCGGTGGTTCTCACCCATCTGCTAAGTGACGTATTATAGTAATAAGAGAGGGCCACCGAGCTGCTGAGAGTCACGACATCTGCGGAGGCGACATTTGCTCCACCAAGGAAAGTTGAAGAGCCAAACAAGGAATTCAGCGTATCGATCGGCACCAGACGATACTTATCACCTGCTGTAACGCCAAGTGCGACGAGATCACGCCCACTCGTCGTCAGCGTGTCGGCCGTGTTTGCAGTAATCGGCAATGTAACACCTTCCGCCGAACCTGACGTAAATCGGATCGCATATGGGAAGCTGGTGGTTGAAAGCGCTCCGCCGACCCATCCAGCACCGGTTACAGCTACGCTAGTTGAGGTGACAGATGTTATCGCCCCAACCCCGACACCTGATGCCGCTGGAAAGTCGACTAAGGGCAGAGCGAATCGTGTAGTCACTGGAGCGGCCAAACTACCTCCGCTAATCTGAAAAGCCATTCCACCGACAACAGGCGAGTAAGCGACATCCGCCGCGAAACTGGCGGCCGCGAGAACTGAGCTGAGGGTAGCAAGGAGTAACCGGGGCACGGGCATGGTTAAACGCCCGCCCTCCGCTTTCTGCAAGATTTTTTCAGGGCGGATTCCTCAGGGAAAACCCGAGCGGCATGCTTCTGACGGGAATATCTCACCCCCAGCCAAACCGCCACCGCCAGCACCGTCCCGCGGGCGATGAATTTCGCCTCGGGACTCGCCGCCATGAGCGTCCTGCCGTTGAGCAGCACCCTCACGATCAACGCGCCCCGCACACGCCCCACACCGGGCCGCGGCCAGAAAAATGGAGGGCCGAGCTGCCGCGAGGCCGGGGAGGTGATGAGATGACACATTGGGTGACGATCGGCCTCGCGGGAGCTCGGCCCTCCATCAATCTGCGAAAAGCGGTTGAACCACCGATTTCCACTCAGGACCACTGATAGAACAGTTGCGGAGCCTGACTCGATCACCCGCCAAGGGAGCGGGCGGAGTCGCACGTCTCCGATACATCCTGCTTCATCAGTGTTAGTGTTCATCAGTGGTTCACCCTTCTGCGGAATTGGTGATGACACGTTAGGTGACGATCGGCCTCGCGGGAGCTCGGCCCTCATCGAACCTGCGAAAAACAGTTGAGCCACTGATTTCCACCAGGACCACCGATCCCAAATTCCGCGAATGAATCGCCGAGACCGCCGAGTTCAGGAAGCGGCCGAGATGAATCCCTCGACGACCGCATCCGCGAAGTGCTGGCACGCGGCCAGTAGTCCCCAGCGATCTTTCTGTTTTCGCGTTGCTTGGGCTTCTTGAAGCAAGAGTGGAGGGCCGAGCTCCCGCGAGGCCGGGGAGGTGATGAGATGACACGTTGGGTGACGAACGGCCCCGCGGGAGCTCGGCCCTCCATCAATCTGCGAAAAGCGGTTGAACCGCCGATTTCGCCCACGGCCACCGATGGAACAAACGTGCGGAGCTTGACTCGATCACCCGCCTGGGGAGCGGGCCGTCGCGAGCACGCTCACTCCCAGAGGGAACCCGCGGACGATCGCTCTTCCTCAGTCGCAGCGCATCTGCTCCAGCGTGACGCCCTTCGTCTCCCGGATGAATTTCCAGGCGTAGAAGGCCGAGAACAGGGCGAAGGCGGCGTAGATGCCGTAGGCGCCGCCCAGCCCGATCGACGCGAGGAGCATCGGGAAGGTGATCGTCACGAGAAAATTCACGCCCCATTGGCAGAGTCCGGCGAACGACAACGCCGCGCCGCGGATCTGGTTCGGGAACATCTCGCCCAGGAGCACCCACATGACCGGACCCCACGAGATGCCGAAGGCCACGATGTAGAGATTGGCCGAGACGAGCGCGGCGGTGCCGGCCACCGGACTCAGCACGAGGTTGCCGTCGGCGCCGACCGTGGCGCGCGCGAAGATGAACGCGAGCGCGCCGAGGAACAGCGACATGCCCAGCGAGCCGATGAGCAGGAGCGGCCGGCGTCCGATCCGGTCGATCAGCGCAATCGCGACAAAGGTGGAGGCCACGTTGATCGTGCCGCCGATGAGGTTGATCTTGAGCGCATCGCTTTCCGAAAACCCGGCGGCGCGCCACAGCACTTCGCCGTAGTAGAACACGACGTTGATGCCCACGAGCTGCTGCAGGGCCGCGATCGCGAGGCCGACCCAGACGATCGGGTGCATCCGTCCGGAAACCGAATCGAAGAGGTCGCGCATCGATGGCCGGTGGCCGGTCGCGAGGGTCTTCTGGATCTCGACCACGGAGTTCCTCGCGTCATCGGCATTCGACAGGCGGGTCAGCACCCGCGACGCGTCCCCGACCCGGCCGGCAGCCACGAGGTAGCGCGGGGACTCGGGGATGAAGAACAGGCCGATGAAGAAGGCAGCCGAGGGCAGCAACTCGCCCCAATACATCCATTGCCACGCCTGATAGCCGAAGTGCCAGACGCTGGCCGCGCCGCCCGCGTATTTCGCGATGAGGAAATTGTTCAGGAACGCCGCGAACAGCCCCAGCACGATGGCGAGCTGCTGCAACGTCGCCAGCCAGCCGCGGTGGGCCGGCGGCGAAATCTCGGCGATGTAGGCGGGGCAGATGATGCTCGCCGCGCCCACGGCGAATCCGCCGAGCAGCCGATAGAGCACGAACTCGAGCGATCCGGACGCGATCCCCGACCCCCACGCGCTGACGGCGAAGACGACCGCGGTGAAGATGAGCGTCTTCTTGCGGCCGAACCGGTCGGCGGCGC
>JAGVLZ010000137.1 GCA_020054055.1 Phycisphaerales bacterium | reverse complement strand
GCCGCCGGGGCGCAGGACGCGGCGGAACTCGCGGAGGGCGCGGGCGGGGTCGGCGACGTTCCGGATGCCGAAGGCGATGGAGACGATGTCGAAGGAGGCGTTGTCGAAGGGGAGGTTCATGGCGTCGCCTTCGAGGTATCGAATGGCCTCGCCCCCTCCGCCCTCGAAGACTCGGGCACCTCCCCCGCTGGGAGCGGGGGAGGAGGCTGATTTCGCCCGTGCGATGGAGAGCATCTCGGGGGTGAAGTCGAGGCCCGTGACTTGGGCAGCGCCGGCGTCGGCGAAGGCGCGGGCGAGGTCGCCCGTGCCGCAGGCTGCGTCGAGAACGTGGTCGGTGGGTTTGAGTTTTGCGAGACGCACGGCGGCGCGGCGCCAGGCCTGGTCGCGGCCGAGGGAATGGAGGCGGTTGTTGAGGTCGTAGCGGTGGGCGATCGACCCGAACATGCGGCGGACCTTGGCCGCTTTTTCGGTGTTGGCGTGCGGATTCGCCGAGAGTTCGGAGGGGGACCAGGCGGGGGCGTCGGGCATGGTTGGATGGTAGGTGATGGTGTGATCGGGAGTGGAAATGGCGGAAAGGTGATACTCGACATCTGGCGGCGTGCGTGCGAAACTGTTGTGATTGGAGGATCGCCATGAATGCTTGCTTGATTCGACTGGTTCTCGCCGCGTCGCTCGCCTCGCCCCTGCTGCTGCTCGTCGGCTGCACGACCAATGTCGCGACGGGGCGCTCCCAGTTCGACACGCTCTCGCGCGAGGATGAGATCGCGCTGGGTGAGGAAGCGCTGCCGCAGTTGACGAAGGAGTACGGCGGGGCGGTGACCGACGCTTCGCTGAGCAGTTACGTCACCGGGGTCGGCATGAGCATGGTGCAGCACACGGAGGGGGACTACCGGACGCTGCCGTGGAAGTTCACGCTCCTGAACTCGGGCGTGATCAATGCGTTCGCGCTGCCGGGGGGCAAGGTGTTCATGTCGCGCGGCCTCGCGGAGAAGTTCACGAGCGAGGCACAACTGGCGGGGGTGCTGGGGCACGAGATCGGGCATGTGACGGCGGAGCATGGGGACCGGATGGTGTCGCGGCAGATGATCCTTTCGGGGATCGCCGTGACGGCGGGGGTGATCGCGGGGAACGACCAGACGGCGCAGATGGCCGCGGGGCTCTTCATGACCGGGGCCGGGACGTTCGCGCTGACGTTTAGCCGCGACCAGGAGAACGAGGCGGACTTGCTTGGCATGCGCTACATGACGCTCGCGGGGTATCACCCGAAGGCGATGATGGAAGTCATGCAGGTGCTGGCGGTCGCGAAGGAAAAGGGCGGCGCCCCGCCTGAGTGGCAGAGCACGCACCCGGCGCCCGAGACGCGCATCGGCATCATCAAGAAGCGCCTCGAAGGCGACGCCTACACCAAGAAGATCTCGGAGCGCCCGCTTCAGACGTACGAGGCGCGGTACCGCTCGGAGTTTCTGGATCGGATCAGGAACGTTCCCGCGGCGAAGCCGGCGCAGCAGGGGATGATCGACCTGGATCGACCGGAGATGTGGTGCGCGCATTGCGCGGGGAAGAGGGGGCCGGCTCGGGCCGCGAGGTGATTGCGCTTCGATCGCCCATTTCATGGGCTGAAGAGGCCTCGTTTTGCGCTGCCTTCCAGACGCGGGCGCGCCTGGCAACCATTGCGCGCCCGTTTCACGGGCAGAAGAACCGTTGCCAGTCGCCGCGAGCGAAGGCAGCCAGTTCGTTGTCGTGCCACCCGCGTTCGCGCAGCGCGTCGGTGAGTTTCGCCAGATCGCTCGGCCGATCGATCCCTTGCGGCAGATCATCCGCGGAGAATCCGCCGTCGAGGTCGGAGCCGAGGCCGACGGCGTTTCGGTGGCCGACGAGTTCGCAGATGTATTCGACGTGGGCGATGGCTTGCGCGATGGTCGGGCGCGGGTCATTCTTGGCGTAAGGCTGCGGCGCGATGAAGTTGCGGCAGAGGTTCAGGCCGATGACGCCGCCGCGGCGGGCGATCTCGCGGATGGATTCGTCTCGGAGGTGACGCTGGTTCGTCGGGTCGTTCAGGATCGCGCGGCAGTTGGAGTGCGAGGCGATGACGGGGCGGTCGGTGAGTTCGAGGAGTTCGTCCATCGCGCGGTCGGAGAGGTGCGAGACATCGTGGACGATGTTGAGGGCGTCCATCTGCTTCACCATCGCGCGGCCGAGGTCGGTGAGGCCGGCGGGGTCTTCGTGCGGCGTCAAGTTTCCGGCGGCGTAGCGCGACGAGCGCGCCCAAGCCAGGCCGACGGCGATCACGCCGCGCTCCTTCCACCATGCGAGTTCGTCGGGCGAGCGGATGGGGTCGGCGTTCTCCATCAGGATGCCGATGTGCAACGGCACGCTCGGCTTTGCCCGTGCGAGACGTTCATCGAGAGAGAGGGAGCGCGTTTCGGCGACTCCCATGCCGGCGCGGAGGTGGCCGACCTGTGGATCGTGGCGGAGGAACTTGGGGAGGTCGATGGCGATGTGGCCCGCGTCGCGCCAGGTTTCGTAGACCTCGAGTTGTGCGCGGCCGCGCTTGTGGGCTTTTTCGATGTCGCCAGCGGGGTAACCCTCCGGGCCGTCGCCGTTGACCTCGGTAAAGATGGTGGCGAGGGCGAGGCGGACGTTGCCCTCGCGGAGCGAGGGAAGTGTGACCGCGGCGGGGACGGGGTCGGTGCCGGTGGTCGTGGCGGAGGGGGGCGCGTGCATGTCGCGGCGGTGGACGGCGAGCATGGCGAGGTCGAGATGAGCGTCGAAGAAGGTCATGAATCACGCAGAGGCGCCGAGGACGCGGAGAAGACAGGGCACGGCTGGCACAGATGGGTTAGAGAGCCATTGCCGCGGGCGCGTGATCCGAGAGGAACCGCGCCCGCGTCTTCGCCTTCACCTCATCGGCCGACACGCCCGGCGCGAGTTCGATCAATCGGAAGAGTCCCTTCGCCTCATCCATTTCCATCGTGCATAGGTCGGTGATGAGCAGGTCGACGCAGCGTTTGCCGGTGAGGGGGAGCGTGCATTCCGGGAGGACCTTGCTCTCTCCCTTTTTGTTGCAGTGCTCCATGACGACGACGACGCGCTCGACCCCTGCGACAAGGTCCATCGCGCCGCCCATTCCCTTGACGAGTTTGCCGGGGATCATCCAGTTGGCGATGTCGCCTTGCTGGGAGACCTCCATCGCGCCGAGGATGCAGAGGTCGATGTGTCCGCCGCGGATCATCGCGAAGGAGGTGGGGGAGGAAAAGAAGGCCGCGCCGGGGAGGGCGGTCACGGTCTGTTTGCCGGCGTTGATGAGATCGGGGTCGAGTTCGGTTTCACGGGGGAATGGTCCCATGCCGAGGAGGCCGTTCTCGGATTGGAGCCAGACCTCCATGCCGGGGGGGATGTAGTTGGCGACGAGTGTGGGGATGCCGATGCCGAGGTTGACGATGTAGCCGTCGCGGAGTTCGCGTGCGGCTCGCTGTGCGAGTTGTTCGCGGGTGAGGGGCATGAAGGCAGGATACCGAAGTCTGAACACGGAGGAAGACAGAGGAAGACGGAGAGAGCAGATGAGAAGAAAGCAGACCGGATTCTGGTGCTTGATCTCGGTCTCTCTTGGTCTTCCTCTGTGTTCAAGACTTTTCCAGCACGCGCACGAGCGTCGCAAGGTCCGGCACTTCAAGATCGGGTTTCGCGTCGGCTTCGCCGCTTGCGGAAGGGTTCGGGCCTCGCCGGTTGACCCAGACGGTGCGGAAGCCGAGGGCCGCGGCCGGGGCGATGTCGTGATAGCGGCTCTCGGCGACGTGAAGAATCTGCGAGGGCTTGATCGCGAGTCGGCGGAGGGCCTCATCGAAGTGTGCGCGGCCTGGTTTGTACGAGCGAACCCGCTGCGCGGTCACGAGTTCGTTGAGTTCGACGCCGAGGCGCGGGCGAGAGCCCTCGAAGAGGTCGTCGTCGATGTTGCTCAGGACGGCGAGTCTGAACCGTGACTTGAACGCGCGGAGCGCCCCCGGCGTCTCATCGAACGCGGGCCAGTCGCGGATTGATTCGGCGAGGGTCTGCTCGTCGCCCATCCGGGGGGGGAGGCCGAAGTCGCGCGCGATGCGGCGTGACACTTCGGCGAGGACATCGCGGTAGGGAAGGTAGGGGCCGGATTCGACCTCGCGCTCGTGGCGTGCGTAGGCGCGGATGAGTTCGTCGCGGCGTGATTGGACGAGAGATGGGCCGAGCAGGCCGGAAAAGGCGCGCAGGATCCCGGTCTCCCAGTCGATGAGGGTGCCGTAGCAGTCGAAGGTAAGGGCGGCGATGGGTGCGCGCAGCATGGTGGATGGAGCGTAGAGCGAACATCGGGAAGTGGACAGCAGAAATCAGAGCCGTGGAAACCCGACCCGGCATCGGGCGCATTCTCCGAGTTCCACTTTCCACTTTCCACTGTTACCGTACACCCAATGCTCGGCTGGATCATCTACACGCTGGATTGGGTGATCGCGCTCGCGCTCCTGCCGCTGATCATGCGCAAGCCGCGACACGCGGTGAAACTGGCGTGGATCGCGGTGATCTTCGCGTTGCCCTTTGTCGGGGCCGGGTTCTACCTGCTGTTCGGCGAGAACCGGTTCGGCCACTCGCGGGTGCGGCGGCGGGGCGAGGTGAAGAAACTCATCAATCTCGTCGAACGATCCGCGCGGGTCGCGCCGCACATCGTCGCGCCGAGGATCCGTGCCGAGCACGCCGACCTGGCCCGGCTCACGGAGCGGTTGGGCGACCTTCCGGCGCTGGGAGGGAACACCGTTTCGATGCTGGGCGGCGGCGACGAGATGATCGACGCGCTCATCGCCGACATCGATCGCGCGAAGGATCATGCTCATCTGATGTACTACATCTTCGCGGGGGATCGGACCGGGCTTCGGGTCGCCGAGGCTCTCAACCGCGCCGTGGGGCGCGGCGTGACATGCCGGGTTCTTGTCGACGATGCCGGGTCACGCTCGACCTTCTCGAAGGTGGAACGATTCTTGATCGGCGGAAAGGTTCTGGTCCGGCGGATGTTGCCCGCGAGCATCCTGCGCGTGCCCCTGCGGCGGATGGATGTCCGGAACCACCGGAAACTTGCGGTCATTGACGGCACGGTCGCGTACGTCGGCTCCCAGAACATCGTGGATGCGTCCGCGGCTTCCAGGCCCCGCGATGTCTATCACGACCTGACCGTCTGCGTGAAGGGGCCGGCGGTGATGGCGCTGCAGATGACTTTTCTGGATGATTGGCTTGCCGAAACCGGCGAGAGCATCGAGGACGACAGGTTGTTCCCCAGGTCCGTGAGCGAGACCGGCATCGCGGTGCAGATCGTCCGGAGCGGGCCCCCCTACCCGCCCGAGTCGTTCAGCCATGTGATCGTCGCGGCGATCCACGAGGCGGGCGAGCGAGTGACGATCACGACCCCGTACTTTGTTCCCGACGAATCGACCTATTCCGCGTTGCGGATCGCCGCGCTGCGGGGCGTGCGCGTGGAGGTCGTCCTGCCCAGGAAGAGCGATTCAAGTCTCGTCGACGCGGCGGCGCGGGCACACTTCAACCTTCTGCTCGATGTCGGCGTCCACATCTATCGGCACGCCCCGGGGGTGCTCCACTCGAAGACGCTCGCGGTAGATGACTCGTTCGCCCTGATCGGGTCGGGGAACATGGATCAGCGATCGTTCGGGCTGAACTACGAGTTGAACGTGCTCCTCTTCGGCGCGAAGGTGACGGAACAACTCCGCGTGCACCAGGATCGGTACATCGCGGCATCAACCACGATCAACGGCGAGAAATGGCAACGCCGGCCGAAGGTCCAGCGTGCGGTCGACAGCGTGGCGAGCCTGTTCAGCCCGCTCCTGTGACGCTCGGCGGCGGTGGGGGCGGATCGAACCACGATTCGCCGATGCGCGAGCAGATGATGCGGTCCACTTCCCAGACTTTCAGGAGTCGGGCGAGCGGGTCGCCCCGCTCGCAGCGGTCGTGAAACGTCGAGTGATGGATCGGCATGAGCCGCCGGGCGCCCATCCGTTCGGCCATCGAAGCGGCCTGCTCCGGCGTGGCGTGATGGTGCTCCCACGGCTCGGAACTGCCGATCCCCAGCACCGCGAGGTCCACACCGCCACCGGGAGGCCGGCCGAGCGAATCGAACGCGTCGGTGAGGGCCGTGTCGCCGCCGTAGACGATCCGCTTGGCGTCGCTTTCGAGGAGGTAGGCGTTGTAGCCGCGGCGCCGATCGACCAGGAATCGCGCGCCCCAGTGCCGGGGCTTGATGCCGGTGATGTCGAGGCCGCGGACATGGCGCTGCTGGTCCCATCCGATCTCGACGACATCGCCGAAGCCCTTGGGGAGGAGTCGATGGGTGCGCGGCGGGATGACCGCGATGGTTTCCGGGCGCGCGAGGCGCTTCAGAGTCGCCCGATCCCAATGGTCGAAATGGGCGTGGCTGAGCAGGACGATGTCGATCGGCGGGAGGTCGGCGATGTCCCCCGGCAATGCGGTCGAGCGGCGACGCCCGATCCGCCTTTTGCCGATGCTGACGCCGAGATGATCCGCAAAGTGCGGGTCGGTCACGATCGTGACACCGCCCGTGCGCAGCAGCGAGGTTGCGTGGCCCAGCCAGCAGGCGGCGAACCTTGATGCCTGCCAGTCGGCGGGCGCGGGGAGCGTCCCCGCCGCGGGAAGAAGTGCGGGCGCTTCGCGTACCCCCAGGGACTGGGCGAGAACATGCGGCCACTGCCGAAAAATGGCCCGACTGCCGCGCACGATCCGGTTCAAGTGATGCTCTCCTGTGCCGCTCCCGCGGAAGAATCGTAGGAGCGCGGGAGGCGGCGCGGCGGACGTGGTCCATGTCCCTCACTTCGTTCGGGCATTCTATTTGACGCGCCGATCGTCGAAACGATCCGCGAACGAAGTGAGCGAAGCACCCCGTCCGCCCCGGCGCCGGGAACGGTGTGTTGTCCGGGCCGAGCAGAAAACGCGATTGCCCCGGGGCCGAGATGCCCGTGCCCCCGAGACGCCACCCGATCGACGAACTTAGGCTCGGATGGTGCGTTGTTCGATCCGTTTTTCAGGCTTGGTGACCACGATGGCGTCGATGTAGTTGCCGGGCGTGTGAACCTGATCGGGGTCGATCGTCCCCTTCTCGACGACTTCTTCGACTTCGGCGATGACAAATGTCGCGGCCGTCGCCATCTCCGGGTTAAAGTTGCGCGCGGTCTTGCGGTATTGAAGATTGCCGAAGGAATCGGCGCGCCAGGCCTTGACGAGGGCGAGGTCGGCCCAGAGGCCGGACTCCATGACGTACTCGCGCTCGCGACCCTTGAAGGTCATCTTCTGTACGGGCTTGTTATTGGCGACGATCGTGCCCACGCCGGTGGCGGTGTAGAAGCCGGGGATGCCCGCGCCGCCGGCGCGGATGCGCTCGGCCAGCGTCCCCTGCGGGTTGAACTCGACCTCGAGTTCGCCCGCGAGGTACTGACGCTCGAACTCCGCGTTCTCGCCGACGTAACTGCTGACCATCTTTTTGATCTGTCGCGTCTTCAGGAGCAGCCCCAGCCCCCAGTCGTCCACGCCCGCGTTGTTCGAGATGCACGTCAGCCCCTTCACGCCTGAATCGCGCAGCGCGAGGATCAGCCCCTCGGGGATGCCGCAGAGGCCGAAGCCGCCGACCATGACGGTGATGTTGTCCTTGACCACACCCTTCGCGCGTGCGGCGGCGATGGCGTCGGCGGGGGTCTTGAGGAGTTTCTGGAGCATTCACCCAGCGTAACACCCGAACGCCCCGCCCTGCCGCAGCAACACCGAGCCGTTCGGCCTGCCCGGATTTGTGAACTGGTGGAGCAGGCTTTCAGCCTGCTTGACTCCCCTTTCCCCCCCCCCATAGACTCCGAAGCATGCGTCGGTTCCTTCAACTGTTTGCTTCCAGCGCATTGTCGGTCGTGGCGGCACAGGCGTTTGGCTCCCCGCCGACCGAAAAGGCGCTGCTCGAATGGCTCCGCCAGGAGCGCGAACTCGCGTTGATCCATCCTGATTTCACCGGCGCGGAGATTAGTTATACGATCGAGCATCACCCAACGTGGTGCGCGCCCGAAGCGTTGGCGTCGTTGCGCCGCGAAACAGCCGGTCGGCCGGACCATCCGGGGCGTTTCGATGTCGAGGCCTGCGATCGTTACCTCCGTGACGGCCCCAGCCTCGAAGAGGCAGTGGTCTGGTCCGCAGAGCCTACGCGATGGCGTTACTCGATTTTCCACGTTCGACCCGTGTTTTCGTTTGCGTACTTCGATGCGGCCAAAACTGGGGAGACATTGTGGTCGCTGACGGCGGAACGCTTGACCGTGTACGACGATAAGCATCCTGCTCCACCTGGGAGAGCGGTCGATCATGTCGCGAGCTCGATCAAGGCCGAGATCGGCTCTTTCGTACACGGCCCGCTCTGGATGTTTTACGAACCGGCGATGCTCGCGAAGCCGAGCGTTCGCATCGACGACGACGGTTGGGAGGTGGCGGCGACGAGCGAGAGCGGAGTGAGCGCGCGTGCGGCCGGTTCGTGGGATGCGGCGCTGGCTCGGGGGTTTGTTGACAGCGTCGAGTATTCCACGCCGGGGGCGGGGGGAGAGACCTTCAGATGCACCTCGACAGGCTGGCACGCGGACGAGGTGCTGGGAACCTGGGTCGCCGAGCGTGTCGAGAATCACTACCAACGGCCCATCGGGAAGAAAGTCCTGATACTCAATAGCGTGATCCGCTGCGATGACAAGCGCCTCGAAGCGGCTCTCGCCGTTCCCGACCTCTCGCGCCCCGACCCGATCCGAGGCCCGCTCACGATCACGAGGGTTGACGATTTTCGAGGTCGCGGCGTTGCTCCCCAATCGGTCTCCCTCGCCGGAGCGAGGCCGCGCACGCTTCTTGAGAGCCTTGCCACGCTCCGCGTCGAGTGGATCGCCGCTGGAGTTCTAGTTGTTTCAGTTGTCGGGTTGTTCCTGTACCGGAAGCACCAAGGCGGGGCGCTGTAGGCGCCCGGAACAAGGAGAATGCAATGCCGAAGCCTTTCAGTGCGCACATGTTCATCGGTTCGGGGGTGATCGGAGCGATGCTCATGTTGGCGGGCGCGACCCACCAACTGAGTGCGCAGACGGTCGTCGAGTGTCTGAAGGACTCGGAGGACACCTTCTCCCCCTGCCTCGCTGCCACCGGCACGGGCTTCAATCCCGGGCGAAAATGCACCGGCAACATCCCGTGCCCCGACGTGGAAACGAGCAACAGCGGCGAATGTACGATTCTCCAGACCGCCAACCAAGGCGAAAATGGCCGAAGCGAAATCATGGGACTCGACCGGGACTGTTCATACAGGGTCTACATGTGCGTCGATCCGGGCGCTATCTGCACACCGGGCCCAACGATCACGCGGACCGGGCGTTGCAAGGAGGTCAGCGGCCCAGCCTGTGTGGGAAGCGGCGGCGGAGGTGGCCCCGGGGGCGGCGGTCCCCCGGATGACGAACAGCCCGACGGGGATTATTGAAAGCCCGCTCTTGATCCGGAGGCATCCATCCGTCCGAGGGACGACCCTTGTTGAAGTCCTCGCTATCTTGGCGATCTTAGTTGCATTGCTCGGCATGATCGTCCCGTCGCTGGCGCGCCTGCGCGTGATGGCGCGGCAGGTCGGCTCGCTGTCGAATGTACGTCAACACGCCGCGATCTTCCACCTCTATGGCGCCGACCATGCCGGATTCTTTCCGTTCCTGACCGATCCTGCCGCGGAGTTCACGGTGATCCGCAGCGGCACGGTCTGGGCTTATGTGCGCTACTTCGACATCAGCCTCTACTGGAGTCTCGCGCTGGCGGGGGCCTATTACGAGGGCGACTTCCGTTCGCCATCCTTTCTTTCCTCGGCCGATCGTGCCATCAGCAATAGCTATATTATGAACTGGATCAACGAGTACGTCTACTCGAACTGTTGCATCGCCGACCCGAAGTATTGGCGTCCTGAGACGCGAATGGGTGATCGGAGCCAGTGGCGAGCGGTGGGGTTCGCGGAGGTCACGCACCCTCCGAAGAAGGGGATGTTGATCGACTACACGGCGCTGGGGCGATCATTCTGGCACGACAGCCTTTCCCCGACTCCGGTCGGTTTCATCGACGGGAGCGCACGCGCGATCCCGGAAAACGAGTTTCTGCCTTGGTACCGAGATGGAAACGGCGATCCGGCGGGCAACGCTTTCTCGAGAGGGTTCCCCGTGATGCACACGATCGGCGGCGTACATGGAAGGGATGTTCGGTAATTACGGGTTGGTGTTCCGCGGCGGATTGCCCCGCTCCCTTGCGGTCGGGGTTCGAGGAGAAAACAAAGACACGGCGCGCCCCAACGTGGGGACGCGCCGCGCTCTGAGGGTCGGCCGGATGAACGAGCACGCACAGGAGAGAGGGAGGGGGAGATGGTTCCCGTTCGCAGCCGCCCGCATTCCTGGCGGGTGAATGTGTTGTCGCCGCCAGGTTTCGCGGTGTGCCCATCGGAGGAATGGGGCCGTGCCGCGTTTGGGTTGGTCGTCGTTGCCCGGACGCATGACCGTCATGCACCCACGCCCGAGCGACGCCGAACTCAACCCGCGATCGCTTGAAAGGCCGTGATGGGTCCGTCGACATGGGTCAGGGGGACGGTCCTCATCACGGCGTGGAAAGGGCTGCGGATTCGCTGTCTCTGTGCGATGTTCAATCTGCAACGACATACGCGACGCTTCCTCAGCGGGTTCGATGAAAGATCGGAGTTGGCTGTTGTGCGCCAGTTCCGCCACTTTGCGCGTGCCGTGTCGTAGACTCGCGTGGCATTGCGGGGATTGGCATGACGAACTTTTCAGACAACGCGCCGATTCAGATTGCCCGGCTGCGGCTGCTTACGCGCGACATCGCTGCGCTTCGGCGTTTCTACGCCGAAGTGCTCGGCCTCCCCGTCGTGCGCGAATCGGACAACTCGTTCGCTGTGATGAGCGCGGGGACTGAGGTCGAGTTTGCGCGGTCGAGCGTCGGCGCGCCGGTCTATCACTTCGCTTTCAACATCCCCGAGAACCAGATCGAGGTTGCGCTCGACTGGACCCGCGTCCGCGTGCCGCTCATCAGTCGGGACGGGAGTGAGATCGTCTTCTTCGAATCGTGGAACGCGCACTCGATCTACTACTTCGACCCCGCGGGAAACATCGTCGAGTTCATCGCGCGGCACACGCTGCCGAACGCTTCAGGCGAGCCCTTCGGCCCCGGATCGATCCGCGAAGCGAGCGAGATCGGACTGGCGGTGCCCGATGTCGCGGCCGCGGCTGCGCAGGTCG
>JAGVLZ010000225.1 GCA_020054055.1 Phycisphaerales bacterium | reverse complement strand
TGATGCGCCGGGGCGCTGTCGGCGCGGCGGCGGGTGCGTGCAGTTTCAACGGCGTCGGGCTGAGTGCGATGGTGCTCATAGGGGGTGCGACTCAAACGGTTGGAGATATCCCATCGCTCGCGCGTTCGGCCGATGCGTCGCGGTGGACGATGCGGCCGCGGCGAAGCGGTCGAACCGGTTGATCGAACGCAGCGAGAACGCCGTGTCGATCAATGCCGATCAGTTGGGATGTGCGTTTTTCCTGGCCGCAGGGTTCGGTGACAAGTCAGCCGATCCGAGTTTGAGCCGCGGCGTTCATCCACCTTCCAGACCACTGACGACGCGTAACAAGGCATCGATGGTCCGAGCGGACGTGCAACAGTGTACGGTTTCCGGGGTGGACGGTTCCAGTCGCAGAGTTCATTTGGGCGGCGGGTTCCCGCAGTTCGTATTTTGTTTGGAATACTCGCCGCCAAAACGAAAGCCTCCGCGGCCAGGAGTCGCGGAGGCGGTCGCCAGAAGGTTGTTCAATCGACCTGAATGGATCAGGTTTCGCCGCCCGGGCCGGGGCCTTCGCCCTGGAAGCCTTGGAAGTTGGTGCGCGGGCGGATGGTGTTGGCGCGGCGGTTGAGTTGCCTCCGATCCACGGCCTTCGCGCGGGCGCGACGGACGGCAACGGCGTCGGGATTGATGTTGCCCGACATCTGGGTGTGGCCACTGCCGGGGATCGAGCCGGTGGTCGTCGTCGCAGGAGATGCGATGACGGCGAGCGGGGCGATCGCGGCAACGATTAAGAGAGTGTGTCTCATAACGGGAAGATACGCCCAAATCGAATCCGAGGCTCCAAAAAACTTCGGGATTGAATGGGGACCGGCCGTATTCGGGCGGGTGCAATGGGATGTGCCGGCGCGGACATCTTGCGTTTCGGCTGCAACGGTTCATCCGGGCGCGGAAGGGCCGCGGCCGGCGGCCTCGAGCCGGTCGAGGCGCTGCCCGAGGCTGAGAATTTCGGTGTGAGCCTTGACGTTGACCTGATAGTCGAGGTCGGCGCGAACGCGGTCGCGCTCGGCCTGCCGGTTCTGGCTCACCATGACGAAGATCGAGAGGAAGATGGCTTCGAGGCTGACGACCATCGTGAGCAGGCCGAAGGGGAATGGGTCGAAGCCGATCGCGGCGGGAAGGAGTCCGACCTGCGCGCCGAGATTGATCCCGATCCACAGGCCGAACCATGTGAGGTGAAACAGCGTGAACCACTGCCCCGCGGCGATCGTGGCGATGGTGTCGCTGGCGCGCTGCCACGGCGTGAGTTGCTGATGGATCTCGAGGTTCGGGTTCTTGATGTGGCGGAGGGCCTCGGTCGAGGCGCGCTGCCGCGCACCCATCACCGCGAGGATGTCGAGCGCGGCGGAGGGGTTGCGGACGATGAAGGAGTGGAAGTCCGCCTGGTTGAGTGTGTAGGCCTCGACGGTCTCGGCGGCGCGGACGGTGGCGGTGCGCGCCCCGCCGTCGAGGAGGCTGATCTCGCCGAAGAGTTCTCCCGGGCCGAGGGTGGCGATGGGGACGTGCTCCCCCTCCTCGTTCGGCGCGGTGACGGCGACGCGGCCGGTGATGATGAGGAAAAGCCTGTCGCCCCGGTCGCCCACCCAGAAGATGGTCTCGTTCGCCTCGAAGCGCCGGCGCTTCATGCACGCCACGAGGAGGTGACGCTCCTGATCGTCGAGGCGGCTGAAGAGGGGGATCTGCGAGAGCGAACTGCTGGCATCGACGAGTTCCGCCGCGGCGGCGAGGGAGGTATCGACAAGCGGGGACTCGGCCATGGGTATGAAGATATCCCTTCGGGGTGCGGTGTGCGGCTTGCGGCCTGCGACTTGCGGGGTGGGGCGGGTCCGCACGCGTGTTGCGCGGTTCTGCGCGCTTCGGCTCGCGTTTTGTGCGGGGCTAACCACCCGCCGCGGCGGGAGAACTCCCGGCACGGAGATACACGGAGTGATTCTGGCTTGGAGGAGAGGCGAAGGCTTGGCACAGATGGCACAGATGGGCACGGATAGGAGAAGGTGGGGTGGGCGCGCGGGGACAGCCGAGGGTTGAGTTGTTCGGGTTTGGGGGTTGGCGTGCGCGGGGTTCCCGGTCGTCTTCCTCTCGTGCGGTTGGACATTACGAATGAACTCGGGCGGGGCAAGTGGCGAGTCGCGCAGCGACGTGAAATGAGCGCACGGGAGTGGATGTGCGCGGACGTATTCAACAGGAGCGTGGTTTCGGAGTTGGAGGGGGCGCCAGGCGTGTTTCGTGCGGCGGTTGGGACCGCCGCAGTCGATCCCGATGAGGCTTTTCCGCATTTTACGCGAAATTGGTTTGATTTTTATCTAAAATGTTTCATATTCCTCTTGACAGAAAAAAAAAAACTGGGGCCATCATGCAGGGGTCGGTGATGGGCTCACTTCCATCGCGCCGTTCCCCAGCGCGGCCCGGTGGCACGGGTTTGCAACCCGTGAGCGTCAAAGGAGGCGATGGATGCGTACCGCGTCGATTCACCGTTGTTTCGTGTGGCGTGCTTCTGCTCTGAGAAGCACGGCTCGTGTGGCGTGCTTCTGCGCTGAGAAGCATGTCGGGTTCGGGGCCGGGGATTCGCGGATGAGCAGGCGGCTGGTCCACCTTGTTCTCGGACTCGCGCTGGCGATGGTGCTCGGAGGCCGCGCGCTGGCGCAGCATCCGATCCCCGAGAGCGAACGTTGGGCGACGATCACGCATCCGGG
>JAGVLZ010000368.1 GCA_020054055.1 Phycisphaerales bacterium | reverse complement strand
TTGGAGGCGTTGCGAGCCATGGGCAAAATGTACGTCAGGCTCGGATTCGAGGCGAACGCGCCCCGCTCAGCCGCGATGCTCGCTGCCGTCCGCGCCGACGGGTGCCGATTCGTCCGGCTTGGGTTCCATCTCGTATCCCGCCATGCGCCCCGCCGCGTTCTTCAGTTCGATCGCCCGCCGCTTCAGTTTGCCCAGCAGCAGTTTGGCCCAGATGAACTCCGTGGCCAGGATCATGAAGCCGACGATCATGATCGGGATGCCCGGCACCCCCGGCAGGATCCCCACGATCAACCCGAAGAGCACGATCGTCCCGCCGATGACGAGGATCACGATCCGCCGCGAACGCTTCCAGGTGTACTCCGCCGCTTCGGCGAGGTCCTGAATGGGGGCCGGGGGCCGCGAGGCGCGCTTGATCTCAAGCCGCTCACGGATGATTGATCCCACGACGCCAGCGGCGAGCAGCCCCGCCACCACTCCGAGGGCGATCTCCGTCGGCACGGGGCTCACCTGCGACAGGAGCATCTTCACCCCGATGAAAAACAGGATGAACACGAGGCTCAGCTTGAGGTACCGGAACTTGTCGATCACCGCCGCGAGCGCGAAATAAAGCGACCGCAGCCCGAGGATCGCCAGCATGTTCGACGAGAACACGATGAAGGGGTCGCGCGTGATGGCGAAGATCGCGGGGATCGAGTCCACCGCGAAAAGCACGTCCGTCGTCTCGACGACCACGAGCACAAGGAAGAGCGGCGTCGCGACGAGTTTCCCGGCCTGCTTCACGACAAAGTGGCTGCCGTGATACTCGCGCGAGAAGGGGAGGAAGCGGACCGCGAGCCGGACCGCGGGGTTCTTCTCGGGGTCCACGTCATCGCCCATGAAGAGCAACTTGAATGCGGTGAGGATCAGCAGCCCGCCGAAGACATAGATCATCCAATGGAACTTCAGGATGAGCGCCGCTCCGATCGCGATCATGATGCCGCGCATGACGATCGCCCCGAGAATGCCCCAGAAGAGCACGCGGTGCTGGTACTTCAGCGGCACCTGGAAATAGGTGAACACCACCGAGAAGACAAAGATGTTGTCCACGCTCAGCGCGTACTCGACGAGCCAGCCCGTGAGGTACTGCACCATCGCCTGCCGCCCCGTCAACGCCGCTTCCGTCCCGGGCGAGTGCATGATCCCGCGCTCGTAGATGAAGTAGACGACAGGAGCGAAGAGGAGGGCGATCGCAACGACGCCCGCGGTCCAGCCGAGGGCCTCCTTGGCCCCGATCTCCCGGTCCCCCCGGTTCACGACGAACAAGTCGAACGCGAGCATCAAGAAGATGAGCAGGATAAACGCGGACCAGACGAGCAGCATGGATCAGTCGTTCTCCGGGGGTGCAGGCAGCAAGGACCGGATGGTAGCGGACTAGCCCGCGCCGGATTCGCCCGGCGCTAGTCCTCCGCCCGCTCCCCGTCGGGGGCCATCTTCACGATCCTCGGCGTGAACTTTCCCAGCGTCCTCACCAGGTCCGACTGCGCCGCCATCACGCGGTCGATGTTCTTGTAGGCGATGGGCGATTCGTCCAGCCCGGCGGAGAGCAGGCTCACGCCCTGATCCTTCAGGAACTCGCGCAGTCGATCCCATCGCTCGGTCTGCTTCGCCTTTGTGCGCGACATCTTGCGCCCCGCGCCGTGCGACGCGGAGTCGAGCGAGCACGGCTCGCCTCGCCCCTCGACGAGGTACCCCGGCGCGACCATGGTCCCCGGGATGTAGCCGAGCACGCCGGCGCCGGCCGGGGTCGCCCCTTTGCGATGCACGATCACTTCTTTGCCCGCGTGCGTCTCCTTCCACGCGAAGTTGTGATGATTCTCGACCTGGATTCGCACCGGCGCGCCGACCGCGCCGACGATCTTGGAGTGGATCACATGATGATTCGCCGAGGCGTACATCCCCATCAGCTCCATCGCGGCCCAGTATTCCTGACCCGCCGCCGACCCCTCGCCCGCGAGCGGAAGCCACGCGAGGTGCTTCAACTCTTTGGGCAGGTCCGGGTGCAACGACATGGACAACTTGGAATAGTGGTCGCACACCGCGGCGCCCGTCCCGCGCGAGCCGGAGTGTGACACGACAGCGAGGAATCTGCCCTCGGGAACTCCGCGCTCATTCGGCCCGGCCTCGAACTCGCCGAACTCGACGAAGTGATTGCCCGAGCCGCTCGTCCCCAGTTGCTCCCACGCCTTGTCGCGGTTCGCCAGGGTCACGGGCGACACGGACCAATCCTCGTCCATGACCGCGTTCTGCGCGCGATCTCCGCCCCGGAATCCCTTGCCGACGCCGAAGAGTGTGCAGTCCTCGATGATGCTCGCGTAACGTTGCTCGTCGCGGCGAGCCTCGGACGCGGGCAGATCAAACACCGACAGCATCACGCGGCAGGCGATGTCCACGCCGACCGCGTATGGGATCACGGAGTTTTCCGTTGCGAGCACGCCGCCGATGGGCAGGCCGTAGCCGACGTGCGCGTCGGGCATCAGCGCGGCCGCGACCGAGACCGGCAGGCGGCAGGCGTTCCGCATCTGCTGGTGGGCCTCGTGCTCGATCTCTTCGCCCCAGCAGGCGTATTCGACTTGTCGCGTCTCGTCCAATCGCGTGTCCCCCGGATGAAGTAGGGTCGTTTGCTCGTTCGCAGGCATCTCATTCGAGTCGTGTGATGCGCGCTGCCATCGGTGCAAGAAGCGTACGTTCGGCGGCAAGTCTTGAGACGAGCGATCTGTATCGCCTGGCTGATTCCCCTTCACTCCGACCAACGTGTGAGCGGGAGCCTCGTGTGCCTTGTCACCGGTCGGGTTGCTCGCTTCATTCGTCCGAAGAAAGGAAACCACCGATGCAGACCTCGCTCGCCCATCGAACCCATTCGCGCTTCGCCCGCGCCACGGTGCCGACCATTTGTGCCGCCATACTAGGCTCCGCCACCGCCCTCGCCGGCAGCCCGCGGACCATCAACGTTGCCCTTGATGTCGACAACTACGCCTCCGTCTTCAGCGGCGACTACAACGCGTCCGCGCTGACGCCGCGGACCTTTGTTCCCTTCGCCGGCCCGGGTGCCGGAACCCTCAACGGCACCTTCACCACGACCGACGACTACCTCTACATCGCCGCCTGGAGCGATAACGATGTCCAGCAAGGGCTCCTCGTTCAAGTCAAGATCGACGGGCAGATCATCCTGACCGACAGCGGCCTGTGGGAGGTCTGCGCGACCGGAGAAGACCTCGGCTTTGGCTCCCCGCAGCCCACGCTCGCAAACATGACGTCCAAGATCGGCATCGCCAACGCTGGCGGCGGGCCGAGTCTCGGCTGGAAGACCCCGTCGCTCGGCGGGATCAACAACTTCACCTTCCCGGTCGGCAACCCGTGGGCCCCGGTGTCGCTCGTCAGCACCCTCTGCCGTTGGATGTGGTACGACAACGGTACGCAGCCGGACATCTGCTGCGACCATCAGCCGCCCTTCCGCCGCGGCTGGAACCACGACGAGTTTCTCATCTTCCGCCTTCGCCTCGGCTGCGTCGCGCCGCCGAGCGACATGGTCGCCTGGTACCCCTTCGATGAGTGCGTCAATCCCACGACAACATTCGAGTTCGCCAACGGATTCCACGGGCAGAAGGTCAACTCGCCCGCCACCGTGCCGGGCAACGTCGGCCCCGCGATCGAACTCATCCAGACCGCCGGCGTGCAGCGCCACGTCCGTGTTCCCCACACGCCGGAACTGAATCTGGCCGCCAACGGGAACGATTTCGCCATCGACTGCTGGGTCTATTCCTACGGCTCCTCCGGCAATCCGCAGTTCCTTGTCTACAAGTCGAGCCCCCCCGCCAACGGCGGCGGCTGGACGCTCTTCCTTGAGTTCAATCTCCGCCCCACCATCTGGCTCGACCTTCCGAACTCAACCGTTGTCACCGTCTCGTCCACCTCGCAGGTCGCCGTCAACGGCTGGACGCACATCGCCGTCAACGTCCCGGCGGTGAACACGGGTGGTTCGTTCGCACAGTTCTTCATTAACGGCGTGCCCGAAACGCCGCAGGCGTTCCCGCGGCCCATGACCTGCGCCACCACCACCGACCTCTTCATGGGCTCCTACGACGGCAGCACGGTCAACGGCCTCTACGCCCGCCTCGACGAGGTTGAACTCTTCCACAGAAACCTGACCGCCGCCGAAGTGCTCGCGCTGTACCAGGCCGGCGCTCAGGGCAAGTGCAAGAACGATTGCAACCACAACGGCCGCTCCGACGAGTACGACATCGCCAACGGCGCCCCCGACACCGACAACAACGGCATCCCCGACGAGTGCGACTGCCAGGTCTGCCAGGGCGACGCCAACGGCGACGGCGTCGTCAACTTCCTCGATATCACGTCGGTCCTCGCCAACTGGCTGACCGTCTGCCCATGAAAACGCCGCGAACGCCCGGGCACTCTCGGCTCCGGGGTCTCCGGCCCGCCCCATTTCCACAAAATTCTGCAAAGGTGAACGGTCATTTCCCGCGCCAACTGGCGCTTAATCCAGATACCCGGATTCGTCTTCTGACTCAGGATCGTGGTCCCGGATCAAACATTCACCCCCCAAACCCCGAACGCACTTGAATATCGTCCAACCTGAGGCATACCGAGCCGATGAAGCCCATGACGCCAAACCGCCTCACGCCCTTCGTGGGAATGCTCGCGTGTGCCATGCCGGCCATCGCCCAGAGCAACATCGATTCCACCAAGAAGTACGCGTGGACCGAAAACTGCGGCTGGTTCAACTTCCGTGACGCCAACGGCACCACGCAGGGGGTCATCGTCAACACGGATCACCTTCAGGGCTTCGTCTGGGGGGAGAACGTCGGCTGGATCAACACGGGCAACGGCGGCGCCCCCTACGCCAACACCAACGACACGAACTTCGGCGTGAACATCGGCGGCGGCGGAATCCTCACCGGCTTCGCGTGGGGTGAGAACATCGGGTGGATCAACTTCAACACTCAGCCGCAGATCGGCGCCCAGGCCGCTCGATACGACACGATGGCCGGTCGATTCCGAGGGTTTGCATGGGCCGAGAATGTCGGTTGGGTCAATCTTGACGATTCCATCCATTTCGTCGCGTCCGTCCCGGTCTGCTGCCCGGGCAACGCCGACAAACTCAGCGGGCAGGTGACCTTCGCCGATATCACCGCTGTCTTGTCAAACTTCAACCTGCCGGCGAACCCCGACGGCTCGTCCGAGGGGGACGCAAACTGCGATGGCGTCATCAACTTTGCCGACGTCACCAATGTCCTGACCAACTTCCTGATGCTCTGCCCCTGAACGATCATCCTTCCTCCGAACGACTAGGAGTTTCTCCATGAACCGCCGCCACATCACGATCGCCCTCGCCTCGCTCGCGTTTGCCTCTTCAGCGCTCGCGCAGAGCAACATCGACGCGACCAACAAGTTCGCCTGGTCGGAGAACTGCGGCTGGACCAACTGGCGCGACGCCAACGCGACTTCGCAGGGAGTCCAGGTCAATCCGACGTACCTTGAAGGATTCGTCTGGGGCGAGAACGTCGGTTGGATCAACACCGGCGGCGGCGCGGCCCCCTATGCCAACACCAACAACACCAACTTCGGCGTCAACATCGGTGTCGGCGGGTTCCTCGATGGCTACGCTTGGGGCGAGAACATCGGCTGGATCAACTTCAACACCCAGCCGCAGATCGGCGCGCAGGGCGCGCGCTTCGACGCCGGCGCGGGGCGCTTCCGCGGGTACGCCTGGGGAGAGAACATCGGCTGGATCAACCTCGACGACGCCACCCACTTCGTTTCTTCAGTCCCGACCTGCTGCCCCGGCAACGCGGACAAGACGCCCGGCCAGGTCACCTTCGGCGATATCACCAGTGTGCTCGCCAACTTCAACCAGCCGGCGAATCCGAACGGCTCCTCGGTGGGTGACGCGGACTGCAATGGCGTGATCAACTTCGCCGACATCACGACGGTGCTGGCGAACTTCCTGAGCAACTGCCCGTAAGGCGTCACTTCCCCACGCAGAACACCGCGAAGACGCGCCCCAGCACTTCGTCGGGCGTCACGCGCCCGATGACCTCGCCCAGTGCGTCGAGCGCGATTCGGACCTCGCCCGCCACGACCTCGGGAGCGTGAAGCCGGGGGGCATCGTCCTTTCCCATCGCGTGCAACGCTCGGCGGAGGGCATCGCGGGCTTCGAGCAATGCACGCCGGTGTCGCGGAACAATGTTGGAGGCGAG
>JAGVLZ010000165.1 GCA_020054055.1 Phycisphaerales bacterium | reverse complement strand
TGCCGGAGTAGGTGCGGGTCTCGCCGCAGGGGATCGCGAGGAGACGGCCCCAGACGCGGCGCTGGAAGTCGGTGCCGCGCAGGTCGAGCGGGATCGTGAACTCTCGGCGTGTGCCGGCGAAATACTCGGCGAGTTCCGCGCGGGTTTGCTCGAGGTGCTCGTTCGTCCCCGGCTCGATGGCGGCGCCGAACTGTCGGGCGGCGTCGCGCAACTCCGTCGGCAGCGCGCGGCGATCGGTGAACTCGAGCAGCGTCAGGCCGGATGCGCTCGCGACGGCGTGGAGGGGGCCGAGGGGTGAGGAGAGAGTCTCCGAACGGAGTGACGGCCCATTCGAAGTTGCCGTGCGTGTCATGTAGGCATTTCCTCCCCCGCAAGCCGCAACACTCGCCGCTTCAAGTCCGGTGCGACGATGAATCTGATTTCTTGTTCCAAGCGGCCGATCAACGGCCCGATCGTCGCGACGTGACCGTGTTGTTTCATCCGGTGGAGCACGCCGAGCGTTCCCACGACACGAAGTCCTGATGCCACCGCCTCTCTCCGGCCATCGTGCTCGTCTATCAGGAGTGCGTCGGCGTGTAGTTCAATCGCAAGGGCGATGGCTTCAGATTCGCCGCGGTCGAGGCGTCTGAGCAGCCCTGTTACCCGCATAGGATCACATGGTTCGGTGATTCGAAAGCCACGGATGCTGACCAGATCGATCGGGAGAAAACCGGACTCGGGGTCATTCAACTCCGCGACCACACCATGCGGGACGACGACCTCGCCGAACACGGAAACAAGAGGTTCGAGCAGTCCGAGGTGGCTCAGGGCGCGGAGCGGGGACGTATCGGAGACAACCACGCTCAATCCGCGGCTCCCATTGCGCCGAGCGTACGGAGATCCTCCTCAAAGTCCTGCGAGGTGATGACATAGACCGGGAGGCCGCGCTTCCTGAGTTCATGCTCAAAGGCCGGGCGGGAGATTCCCGCGAATCGTGCGGCCAGCGGCAGACTCAGCCGCCCCGCCTGATTGAGCGCGCACGCAAACTCAATCAGGGCGTCGCGTTCGGAAAGCCCGGCCTGGGCAAGCAGTTCAATGTCAACATTCAGACACATGCGCGAAAGTATAGGCCACCCGGTCTTGTCCGGGCATTGCTTACACCCCCGGATTCACCGCCCAGTGCATCTTCCGCACGAGTGTCTGCCAGTAACTCGACCGCGTGTTGTGGACGAGGCGCACCGGGCGCGGATCGCGCTTCACAATGACCCGGTCGCCCGCGAGCAGGTGGCAGTGCAACTGGCCGTCGAGGACGAGCGTCGTCCCCTCGCGTGCGCCGCCGTTCCAGCCGGAGTTGGCGCGTTTGACATGCAACTCGATGGCCGTGGAGCCGGGCAGCACGATCGGCCGGAACGCGAGCGAGTGCGCGGCGATCGGCGTCACCGTCAGCGAAGTCACCTCCGGCGAGACGATCGGTCCGCCGGCGCTCACGCTGTACGCGGTCGAACCCGTCGGCGTCGAGACGATGACCCCATCGCCGCGGAAACTCGGGCCTTCCTCGCCGTCGATGCGGAGGGCAACCTCGATCATTCGATAAGGAGGCCCGGCGGTCACGACACAGTCGTTCATCGCGAGCCCTGAGAAGATTGTCGAAGGCGAGCGCGGGTCGCCGCGCATCACCGCCGCGGAGACGAGCATGCGCTCGCGCAACTCCAGCGGCCCATCGCCCAGCAGCGCGGGGGCATGCTGATGCAGCGAAGCGACGTCGAACTCCGCGAGGAAGCCGAGGTTGCCGAGGTTCACGCCGATGAGGGGTAGCCCAAGATCGACGCAGCGCTTGCCTTGCGAAAGGAGTGAGCCGTCGCCCCCCAGCACCATGATGAGTTCCGCTCCCTTCGCGTCGGTGATCGGCTCGGTCGAGACGCCCATCTCCGCCGCGATCCGGCCGTGGGATTTCAGCAGCGAGCGCACCTCGGGGAGGGCGTCGGTCACCTGCGGCTTGGACCTGTTCACGAGCAAGAGGACGGAACGTGGCATCGGGTTCAATGATAGGGTCTACGCCGACGTGCCGTGACTCACACTCCCGCGATCAAACTCGGACTCCGCGAAAACCTGACGCAGTTCCTGCTGCTCGCGGCGGTGAACTGCTTTGTCGGTGGGGTCGTCGGCGCGCAGCGGTCGATCCTTCCCCTCGCGGGTGAGGCTTACTTCGGCCTGGCGTCGGCGACGGCGTTGACTTCGTTTGTTGTGTCGTTCGGGATCGTCAAGGCGTGCATGAACCTCTTCGCGGGGCGGCTGGCGGAGCGGCTGGGGCGGCGAACCGTGCTGCTGATCGGGTGGGCGGCGGCGATCCCGATCCCGCTGCTGCTCTGGCTCGCGGTGGACCAGCGCGCGTGGTGGATTGTCGTTGCGGCGAACGTGCTGCTGGGTGTCAATCAGGGTCTGTGCTGGACGATGACCGTTGTGATGAAGGTCGATCTCGTCGGCACAAAGCGTCGTGGGTTTGCCCTCGGCGTGAATGAATCCGCTGGGTACACCTTTGTCGCGATTTCCGCGTGGCTTGTCGCGTTCTTCGCGACCGATGCCATGCCGTTGCGTGGCGTGATCGCGGTGACGGGCGCGTGCGCGATGGCGGGGATGCTCCTCAGCGCCGCTTTCGTCCGGGATACCACGCCGCACGCGCGGATCGAGTCCGTCGCGCCCCGCGAAACAGC
>JAGVLZ010000359.1 GCA_020054055.1 Phycisphaerales bacterium | reverse complement strand
CGTGCGTGTGCGCGCGGACGCGGCCGACGAGGGCCGCGACATGAGCGGGGAGGTCGTCGCGCTTCAAGCCGCGTGTGCCGAAGAAGCCGGGGAACATCAGGTGGCGGATCAGTTCGACCAGTTCCCCCACCGCCTCGCGGCTCGGCAGGAGGGGTTCCCCGAGGTGGCAGGTCCGGGGGTCGGCGAGCATGGATTCGGTCAGGCGGCGGACCAGATCGGCCTCCCCTCCCGTAGGGAGAGCGCCCCCGGCCTTTCCGCCATCGGGCTGGTTTGCGGCACCTTTCTTCACGGCCGAATCCTATCGACGGAACCCGTGGGAACCCGCGAACGAAGGGAGGATCAAACCCATCACCCCGCCGCCGATTGACTCCCCACCCGCCCCGGCGGTACAACGTCCGGTCCCCTAGGAAACGAACCCATGCGCTACCGCGATTCCGCCCGACCTGCTGCCCTCCTCTTCTGCCTCTGCGGCGTGGCCTTGCTGGCCGGCTGCTCCGATGGCGGCCGCCTGTGGTCATACAGGAACAACCCCACCCCGGAGATGAACACCCTGGCGATGACGGTTGAAGAGGAGCGGAACCGCGACGCGATCGTGAACGACACCATGGGACGCTCGTTCAACGAGGATGGCGCGCGGGCGCTCCACACCGATCGACCGAGCCGGATGATCCCCCGCCGAGTCCCCTATTGATCCTTCGGCGGACCGGCCCGCTGGCCGTATCCTTCACGCGGCCGCCGCTCGGCCGCCCATGAACCCCACAACCATCGAACGAATCATGCCCTTTGGCGACCACCTGGAGGAACTCCGCAGGCGGCTGTTTCACGCGCTCATCGGCCTCGGAGTTCTCTTTGTCGTGTCGCTTTACTTCGGCGGCGTGCTGCTCGAAGTTCTCTCCGCGCCGCTGCTGAACGAACTCAAAGCGAACGGCCAGGCGCCGAGCATGCTGGCGACGAGCCCGCTGGAGACCTTCGGCGCGTACATCAAGGTCGCGACCGTCGCGGCCCTTGTCGTCGGGATGCCGTGGCTGCTCTTTCAGATGTGGCTCTTTGTCGCGCCGGGGTTGTACCCGCGCGAGCAGCGCTTCGCACACTTCCTGCTGCCGCTGTCGGGCGTGCTGACGATGATCGGCCTCTCGGTGCTCTACTGGGTCATCCTCCCGATCTCCCTCTACTTTCTTATTAGTTTCGGGTCGGGGCTGATCCCGGATCATCACGCGACAATCACCACGCCGCCGGGAGTGGTCTATCCGAGCACGCCGGTGTTCGACGCCGACCCGACCGATGCGCCGATCGGCGCGACGTGGATCAACAAATCGCTTGGACAGTTGCGATTCCAGATCGAGGCCGACCGCGTGATGGGGGTCGCGCTCAGCAGCGGCGGGATGATCGCGCAGCAGTACCGCGTGCGCGAGTACGTTGACCTGGTGTTCATGCTGGGGCTCGCGTTCGCGGTCGCGTTCCAGGTGCCCCTGGTTCTGCTGCTGCTTTCGTGGATGGGGATCGTCGAGGCGGAGCAACTGACGAGCAAGCGGAAGCAGGTCTTCTTCGGCTGCGTCATCGGCGCGGCCCTGCTCCCCACGCAGGACCCGTGGTCGCTCGTGCTCCTCTCGGGCATGCTCATCGCGCTCTTCGAGTTCGGCATCCTGCTGATCCGCTTCGTCCCCGCGCGGCGTGTCGCGGGAAAGACGCCGACGGACGCCGACGCGGAAGCGTGAATCATCGGTGCCGGAAGCGCCGGCGACCAATGCATTCATAAAACTGATAATAAATTACACTGTCGCATGTTACTGACCCCTGCAAATATATCTGACGCAATTCTGTTGCGATGAGCGTGCGATGGCGGATGGTTGGTGTTGAGCCGATACAGTCCACGGATGGATGTGAAGCAGCGTGAGGAGCGGCGGATAGGTACCCCTATGAGTTGCACCGCAGGAAGACGGGGTCGTCGGATTCCTGGCAACTCCAGAGTTGCGCCACATGTGAAATCGAGGGGAGCGACGGTAACCGGGGCCGCCAGAAAGGCGAGGCGGGTTGGACGCCGACACCCCCTCCGTCACTCGAAGTCTCGTGACACATCCCCCGCTCCCGGAATGGGACCGGGGGAGGAGGGCCGGTCACCCGAACAGCCGCACCAGATCATTGAACGTCACCACCACGAACACGGTGCCAACGAGCAGCAGTCCCGCGATGATGGCGGTGTTCTGGACCGCGGCGGAGACGGGCTTGCGCGTGACCCACTCGATGAAGAGGAAGACCATGTGCCCACCGTCAACAATCGGCAGCGGCAGGAAGTTGATGACGGCGAGGTTGGCGCTGATGAGTCCCAGGAAGAAGATGAGGTAGATGAGGCCTCGTTCGGCGACCTGCGAGCCGATGTGTGTGATGCCGACGGGGCCGTGGAGTTGATCGACGGGGACGGTGCCCTGAAAGAGGCGGAGGAAGGTGACGTAGGTCATCATCACGACGTAGTGCGTCTTGGCGACTCCCTTGTTGAGTGCATCGAGCGGGCCGGTTGCCTGGTCGAGGAACTGGGCGAGTTCGAAGCAGAGGATGGGCTGCGTGCCGTCCCAGCCGAGGGCGTGGAGCGAAGCGATGTCGGCGTTCGCGAGCGGGAGCGCGATCTCTTCGGTGCGTGGGGCGCCGGATAGGTCTTTGATGGGGAGTTCGAGTGTGAGGGCGACGCTCGCGGGCTCGTTCTTGGCGAGCGCGGCGGCGGTGGCGCTCTTGAGCGCTTCGCGGAGTTCGCGGAAGTTGGAGACGGGGGTTCCGGCGACGGCGCGGATGCGCGAGCCGGGGAGGAGGCCGGGGGTAAGGCGGGAAGCGGGGAAGGGTGAACTGTCGGCGGAGGTGATCAGCGCTGACTTCGCGTCGTCGCTCGGCGCGCGGGCGATGGGGGCGAGGCCCTTGGCGAAGCCGATGAGCGTGTCGGTGTTGCTGGTATCGCCGGTGAGGAATCCGATCTGCCCCCCGCGGCTGACATCGGCTGTCAGACTGATGAGCGCGCCATCGCGAAGCACGACAAGATCGAGACTCTTGCCCTTGTGCGCGCGGACCTGGGCGATCCCCGCGGCGATGCTGGGCCATTCGACGGGGCCAATGCGTGCGAAGACATCGCCCGGCCGCAACCCGGCCTTCGCGGCGCGCTCGGTGGTCGAGGCCACGCGCATCACCGGGACCAGGCCCAGCAGGTGACGGGCCGGATAGTCCTCCTCGCCGACCTTCACCTGCGCGGTCTGGAGTTCCGGCTGCGGCGTGAGGGAGACCTCGACCTGGTGGTTGTCCGCGCCCGCAAAGACAGCGGCAACGGGGGCGCCGTTCGAGGATTCGAGGGCGGCGCGGAGGGGGTTGGCGGTGGGCGTGTTGTGCGGGGTCGTTCCGTCGGTCGGAATCGCCGTGCCGTCGGCGCTGACGAGGCGCATCCCCGGTTGCACTGACCCAAGCCCCGCATCCTGGAGTTGGCGCAGGTACTCGGCGCGGAGGGCCGGGTCCCCAAGTTCGTTCTCGGGGACGAGCGTCGCGGCCGGTGCCGGGGCGACGCCGATCTGAAGCATGCCGTCCGGCCCGCGACGGGGAGTGACTTCGAGCGTGATGGGTTCGGCTTCGCCGTCGCGCGCCACCGTGATCTTGATGGGCGACTTCGGGCTGCCCATCGCCGCGGCGAGACGGAGGTCGTTGAAGGTCGTCGCTTCATCGCCGTTGATCGAAATGACACGATCGCCCGCGCGAAGCCCCGCGATCTGCGCGGGTGTGCCGGGGCCGACATCGCCGACGATCGGCGCGACCTCCTTGATGCCGTAGGAGTAAGCAACGATGAAGAGGACGCCCGCGAGGACGAGGTTCATCGCCACGCCGCCGGACATGATGACCATGCGCTTCCAGACGGGCTTGGCGGCGAAGGAGTCGGAGGCGGTGAGGGAAGGAATCGGGGAAAGGTCCTCCTGGCCAAGCATCTTGACGTAGCCGCCGAAGGGGAACCAGTTGAGGCGGTATTCGGTGGGAGAGGGGACGGGTTCCGTGTTCCGGGTTCCGGGTTCGGGGTGTGAGTCGCGCGCGAGGCGGCGGAAGTATTCCTTCTCGCTCGATCCCCAGCGGAAGCCGAGCCCCTTGCGCCATGTGCAGATCGCGGTGCCGAATCCGACGGCGAAGGTGTGGACGCGGACGCCGGCCCATCGTGCGGCGGCGAAATGGCCGAACTCGTGTACCACGATGACGAGGCCGAAGCCGACGATCATCAGGAGAACGTTGAAGGTCGTGGAGAGGGACTGGAGCATCGGGGAAGTGTAGGGTGCGTGCCACCGATTCTCATTCCGATGAGAATCGGTGCTCGTAGGTCAACGAAGACACCGATCCGCCGAGGACGGCGGATCGGTGGCACGAAGTTGCATCACTCCCATGTGATGTAGGACATCGTCGAGTAATCAAGGTCCTGCACCGTGACGCCCATCGTCTTGAGCATGGCCATCACCTGCGCGCGGTGGTGGACCTCGTGACAGAGGAGTTGCATGAAGATGTCGGCGGGGCTGGCGCGGACGATCATGATTCTGCCGCCGATGGGTGTGCGCGTCTCGCGGATGGTCTCCCACGCGCCGGCGGCGCGGGAGGATTCGATGGCGCGACGCGTCGTCTCCGCCTGCACGCGCCACGCGGATTCGACCTCGGCGAACGACGGCTCGGAATCGGGCGGAATGGGCTTGCGCGATTGATCGGGTCGCTCGCCGCGCTCGATGCGCCAGGCGTAGTTCCACTCGGCGTTGAGCATGTGGGGGAGGGTGGCGCTGAGGCGCCGAAGAGCGAAGGGAAACTCTCGGCGGTAGTCCGAGTCCGCAAGAGTGCGCAGCGCGTCAAAGAGCCTGCCGCGGGCGGCGGCCAGATAGGTGTAGGTCTGGATCGCGTCCTTCGCGCCATGCTTCGGGTGCGCGCCCCAAATCGGGCTGGGGTGTGGCCAGGGCGGTCGAGTGGCCGGGACGCCGGTGATATACCGAACATATCCCTTCTTTTCGTGCAAATACCGTCAGAATCCGGGGCATGGAGAGTGAATCGCAAAGAAATGGTCAACTCTCTTGTTGCCCCGAGCGATTCATGGATTATTCTGGTTAGGTAAAGCATTTTACTTGCGCGTCCGGGCCGCGCGCCGACCTTGCCGGTTCCTCCGTTCGTTAAGCGTTTTACTTGAGACCAAAAACGTCGATCTTCTGAGAACCCACGCCGCGGCCTTGTAGGGCCGCATTGAATGAACAGTTCGGACCCCCGATGTCGGGGTTCCCATCCAGCCCCCGAGAGAGAGCCACATGAAAACGAATCGGATGAGCCGAGTTGCATCGGTGTGTTTGGTCGCCACGCTTGCCGGCACCGCGATCGCGCAGGTGACGGTTGACGGAAGGCGGAACGAGCCGGGGGGGAGCACCAACCCGTACGGCCCGCCGCTTTCGGTGCAGAAGTCCACCGTCATCTCGTTCGAGAATGCGCCGCGCGTCTCGATGTCGTTCCAATCAAACCAATCGAACGTCGGCGGCAAGGGGGCCTACGAGATCCTCGGCACCGCCAGCGCACCGGAAGAGTCCGATCCGACGCTTGTGGCGACGGGCGTTGAGGTGAGCATCAAACTCGCCGACCTGGGCATGAGCCCGATCCCGTCGACCTTCAAGGTCGCGGGGTTCGTCAACGGCAGCGGCCACGACTTCGCCTCGAACCAGTTCATCGGCGGCTTTGCAGACGATCCCGGCAACCTGGGCGAGCCGCGGAACATCAACCTGGCCACCGCGCCGGGCGACCAGTTCGTCACGATCAACACCGCGGTCCGTTCGAGCGTGGCGCCGACGATCGACGGCGTGCGGAACGAGGGGGGCTACGTCGCGCTCCCGCACACCACGCTGGGCACCGGTTTCGGCTCGTCGAACCTGAACCCCGAGGTGCGGAACCGCTCGAACGGCTCCGAGATCGACGGCGTCTCGGCGTACCTCTACAACAACGGCACCCCAGGCACGCCGGGCGACGACGTGCTCGTCCTGCACATCGCGGGCAACCTCGAAACCAACTTCAACAAACTCGAACTCTTCATCGACTTCAACCAGGCGCCCCTCAACACCCAGGGGCAGAACACGCTCGAGAACGACAACCCGAATGTCTCGTTCAACGGCCTGAACCGCATGGGCCGGAACGACGCGAAGTTCCCGAACACCGCCGCGCCGACGGTCATGGGTCCCGGCTTCACCTTCGACGCCGGATTCACCGCCGACTTCTGGATCAGCGTCACCTGCGGCGGCGGGACGCCCCCCACCGCCCCCAACATCTTCATTGACTCGGCGGTCCTGCTCAGCGCGGGGGGCGGCAACGGCACCTTCGGCGGCAGCGGCGCAAACCTCGACAGCCCGGGCACCCCCGTCACCGTGAACCTCGCGAGCCAGCAACCCATGCCCCCCACCG
>JAGVLZ010000199.1 GCA_020054055.1 Phycisphaerales bacterium | reverse complement strand
GTCCGCCGCGAGTCGATCGTCCTCGACCCCGGCCTCGGCTTCGGCAAAAGCGTCGCGCAGAACCTGGAGTTGATCCGCCGCATCGCGGACTTCAGCAAACTCGGCTTCCCCATCCTCAGCGCCGCCAGCCGAAAATCGTTCCTCTCCGCTTCGCCCGGCAAGGACCAACCGAAGGACCGAGACGCCGCAAGCGTGGGCGTAACGGTGGCGCACGCGCTCATGGGGATCACACTCTTCCGGGTCCACCATGTCGGTGCGCACATCGGGGCGCTCCGGGCGGTCGGCCCGGCCCTTGAAGCCGACAAGCGAACACGCATGTGATTCCCGACTGACTGTCGCCCCGCACGTCTCCCGCGCGGGCATAACTGGATTCTCATCCGGGGTTCATCGCGTTCTTAGGAAACCGGACGAAAGTGAGTTGTCAGCGATGTCGGCCGCGGAGGCCGGCACCGGAAACTGGCGCCGGCGTCTCGGCCAGGCCGTTCCTGCACGCGGCCTGCGCCGCGCCGCCTTCGCGTGAAGGAGCCCGCATGACCTCTTCGATCTTCTGCTTCGCCACGAGGGCCAGCCAGGCCTACCGCATCGTCAGCCGCCTTCGAGCCGCGGGCATCGAGCGGCGGGACATCTCGATGCTGTGCTCGGCCCATCCGATCGGCGATCCCGCGGGGCGCACCGGGGGCGCGATGGGTCTGCTCGCGAAACCGGAAACGCTCACCTTCCCGGGCCTCGCGCCCTTCGTCGCGGCGGGACCCGTCCTCGCGTTGCTCGGGAGCCCGACCGCCGGCGTCGCCGGGGTGTTCGCGAACCTGAATATCCCGGATGACGAAGCCGCCCGATATGAATCGAGGGTGGCGGAAGGCGATGCGCTCATCGTCGTCCGCGCCACCAACAGGGACACTCTCGTGACCGCACGACGGGTCTTCGAGGAGGCGGACGCGGACGAAGTTCGCATGGCGCCCTCCTCCGCCCCCGCCGTCAGCGCGGGACACACATGACACCGTCCCGCGGATCGAAACTGTCGGTTCCTTTCACCCGCACGCATCCAACCAACTCTTCGTGGGAACCAGGAGAAACGACCATGATGCACAAGTCAAGATGGACCATCGGCGCCCTGACGCTGCTCCTCGCCGCGGTCGGCCAGACAGCGGCGCAAACCCATCAGGAGAAACCCGCATCCAGTTCAGCCCATGCGGATGAGCCGACGCTGACTCTGCTCCGATCAGAGAAGGTGCTCCGAAGCAAGGTCGTGGGATCGTCCGGCGACAGGGTCGGAGACATCAACGACCTCCTCATCGCCAGGCACACCGGGCGAGTGGCCTATGCGCTCGTGGGCTCGGGCGGCGTGCTCGGAATCGGCGAGCGGGTCGTCGCCGTTCCCTTCAAGGCGCTGACGTGGCGCGAGAACGACCGCGCGTTCGGCCTCCCCATGTCCAAGGAGCAGTTGAACGACGCCCCATCGATCGAACGCGATGAATGGAAGATGCTCGCCGAGGCCCCCAGGGCGCAGGCGTCTCACCACTATTTCAACATCCCCCAAGAGCCCGCCGACCGCCCGGACAACTCACGCCGCTCCAGCCTCTCCGAGAGCGAATGGCCGCTGCTGCGCGTCACCGACATCGACGGCCAGAAACTGATGTCGAGCAGCGGCGAGGAACTCGGCAAGGTCGATGGATTGATCCTGGACGCCGTCTCCGCGCGCATCGCCTTCGCGGTCGTCACCTTCGGGGGCACGCTGGGCTTCGGCGCCGAACGCGCCCCCCTCCCCTGGGCTTACTTCGACGTGAACAGCGAGGGACGCCTGTATGGCATGGACCTCGACAAGGAGAAAATCCGAAACGCTCCTCGCCTTTCGGGCGCCGACGGCCCGGAACTCCGCGACCCCAAGTTCGGCGCGAGGGTCTACTCGCACTACGGGCTCAACGCACCGTGGCTCTCTCGCCCCGCGAGCGCGGCCAAGCAGCACGACCCCGCCGACATCAAGCGATACAACAAACTCTACAACTCCGGCGTCGAGCACCGCGTGAGCGGCCCCATCGTGTCGATCGATGACTCATCGCCCGCCACCGGCGTCCCCAATGTGGCGATGGTCACGCTGAAATCCCCCTCCGACGGGAAGGTCACCGTTCACCTCGCTCCGAAGTGGTTCCTCGAGGAGCAGCGGATCACACTGCGTTCGGGCGACCAGGTAACGATCGAAGGACGCTGGGCGGAGATCGACGGCACGCGCTGCCTCATCGCAAGCCAGGTCTCAGGCGCCGACGGCGCCTCCGTGACGCTCCGCCGCAAGGACGGCGACCCCGCCTGGACCTGGAGATAGCCCCGCCCGGACCCCGCCGTGAACGCCGCTGCCTATGCCCACCGGCGTTCACGACAGCGCAGTTGTGACAGCGCCCGGTGAGTTCGCCCGTCTCGAGCGAACCCCGGGCGCTGTTTTTTCCCCATCATCCCCTACCGTCCGCTTCGCCGGCCGAGGACGCTCAGCGCCCCGACCAGGAAAAGCAGAACGAACACCAGGAAAAGAATCTGCGCGAATCCGGTCGCGGCTCCGGCGAGTCCGCTGAACCCAACCACCCCGGCAAGAAGCGCCGCAACCAGAAACACCAGCGACCATCGAGACATCGACAAGATCTCCAACATTGCCTTGGCGGCAGCAGCCGCCCGACTGGTGTTCGCGCCCCGAGCGAGAAATGCGTGCGCGCAGAACCCAAGCAGCATTAAGCAATCCTCATCCGGGCCTGGTCCGCCGGCCCATTGCGGATTTCATGCGCTGCGGCTGAAGTCCGCCGGAGGATGCTTGACCCAGAATCCTAACCAGAACGGATGAAGAGCCGATGAGACGAAAATGAAATCCACGAGGGCACCATTTTTTTTCCATCGTCAGGAGAATGTCCGGCTAATCGGTTTTTCACCGAATGCTCATCGATTGGCCGATCGCAACGGAACCCGCCATAAATCCTTGGCGTACAATGTCTAACAAGCGTGCCGCCAAGCCGCGGCCCGCCCCCAAGTCACCGCCTGAATGTGGTGACAGCGTCCGCTTCTCAAATACAGTGTTGTGCATTCACGAAGGGGCTTGACCGATGCGCATCCTTGTTATCGAGGACAATCCAAAACTGGCAGAAGGCATCCGCAAGGGACTGGAGGTGGAGGGCTACGCCACCGACATCGCCGGGACGGGGCACGACGGCGAAGACCTCGCCACGCGCACCGCCTATGACGCCATCATTCTCGACCTCATGCTCCCGGACGAGGATGGCCTGACCGTCTGCAAGAATCTCCGGCGGATGAAGATCGCCACGCCGATCCTGATCCTGACCGCGCTCGCGATGACCTCGAACAAAGTCGAAGGGCTGAACGCGGGCGCGGACGATTACCTGGGCAAGCCATTCGAGTTTGATGAACTCCTGGCGCGGCTCCGCGCCCTGATGCGCCGCCACCAGGGGATGGAGTCCACCACGCTTCGATTCGGCGACCTGGAGATGGACCTCCTGAAGCGGTCCGTCCGCTACGGGAACGAAAAGATCAAACTCTCAGCCCGCGAGATGGCCCTCCTCGAGTTCATGATGCGGAACAAGGACCGCGTCCTCTCGCGCACCACCATCGGCGAGAAGGTCTGGGACTTGAACTTCGAGTCCTCGAGCAACGTGATCGACGTGTATGTGTCGTCGCTACGCCGGAAACTCGCGTTCGTGAACGAGGAGCCCCTCATCCACACCGTCATCGGGATGGGCTATCGTTTCGGCGCGCCGGAACTCTGCGAGGCGTGAGCGAACGGAAAAGTGGGAGCCCGAGGCATGCGGCTGTTTTCGTATGCGTGGCGGGGCCGGCGGGCCATCACGTTGCGCGTTCGCGCGGCGCTCCTGTGCTGCGCGCTCTTTGCGCTTTTCTACGGCGTCATCATCATCGCGGCCTACCGGTATCAGACGGATATGTCGCGCCGCGTCGCGGATCAAGCCCTGCTCGCCGCTGCCGAGTCCGTCGCCGCGAGCATCGTGAAGCAGTACGAGAACGGCGCGGACTTCGCGTCCCTCCAACTCCCCGATGCGCGCCTCGCGCGCGTCCGGTTCCTGGTGATCCGCGACCGGAACGCCGTTCCCCTCTTCCAGAGCGGGAATCGGAGCGGGTACGACGAGGGCGTCCGGGCCGCGATGATCGGCGCGGCCAGGGGCGCGGACCGCACACTGACCACGATCCCAAGCGACGAATCCAACTCGGGGGATCGGGGCTCCGCCGTGCGGATCGCGACGGTCCCGGTCATCGCTCCGGCGGGTGAGAGGTACTACGTTCAGGCGGGGGTGGTCCCCGGGGACCTCTCCCCACTCAGCCGCACGATGCTCGACCTGCTCTACTTCACGTTCCCGGGAGCGCTCGTGGCGGCCTTCTGCACCGGGTGGGTGCTGGCGGGGTACGTCATCGAGCCGCTGAAAGCGGTCGGCACGACAGCCGAGCGGGTCACGGTCGACCAACTCAACGCGCGCATCCCGATCAATCCCAACGAATCCTCCGAGATCGCTGAGGTGAAGTCGAAACTGAACGCCGCGCTCGAGCGGCTGCAAAGCGGCTACGAAGCCCATGACCGGTTCATCAGCAACGTCGCGCACGACCTGCGGACGCCGATCGCCACGATTCTCACCGAGAGCCAGGTCATCCGCATGACTCCCGGGACGAAATCCGATGAGTACCACCGCTTCGCCAACAGCGTCGAGGACGAGATGCGCCGACTGGGACGCCTGATCGAGAGTTTCCTCATGCTGGCCCGCGCCGAGCACGGGGCGCCGATCACCCTGGGGGTCGATGTGCCGCTCAACGATGTCGCCCTGGAAGCGGTGCGCCATTCGACCCCGATCGCCCGGCTGTACCACATCTCCATCCAGACGACCCTCGACGAGACGACGCCCGAACTGGAGGAGTTGACTGTCCGGGGCGACCCGGACCTGCTGCGGACGATGATCGAGAACTTGCTCCAGAACGCGCTGAAGTTCTCGCCTCGCGGCGCGGCGATCGAGGTCCACGTCGCCTCCCGCACCGGCGAGGCGGTGATCGAGGTCCGCGACCGTGGACCCGGGATCCCGCAGGACCTCGCCGACAGCCTCT
>JAGVLZ010000049.1 GCA_020054055.1 Phycisphaerales bacterium | reverse complement strand
TCGTCTGGACCGCGAGCGTTCAGACCATCATGGAAAAAATCCGCCGCGCACGCGCCGCACTCGATAAGGTGCCATCAGCGTGAAACACTACACTAGTACCGCGACGGCTTCACCAAAGCGAAGGATTGACTCGGCTAGTTGAACAAGCGTTGTAGTCTTTCCAGTCCCGGGTGGCGACACAAGACACACGCCTTCGCTAGTCCCAATCCCTCTCGCCAAGCCGTCGAGAGTGATGCTCGAAGTCTCTGTTCCCAGCAGCCGCAAGTTCGGGGTCACCACATGAGGGGGCCACTCGCGAACGTCTTGGAAGGCGGTGATGTCATCCACCGCGGCTTTTCGCATCCGATCCGTTGTGGATTCGATGTCATTGTCTGGTGGAAGCGCAAGCGCTTGTAGCCACGCTTTGTCGGCATCGTCGAGTTGAATACGCATCGGTCCTTGGCGCGTCGCCGCTGCCGGCGACGCAAGTGAGCGGAGGGCATCGCCCACCGCATCGCATTTCCACTTGTTCAACAACTCAATCGGGAAGCGCATTGTGTCACGATCAATTAGGTCTGCACACATGCTGCAAAGCCAAATCCCGTTTGACGGACTTCGACGCGCTTCCATTGAAAGACTTGGATCGTATCGTGGTCCACCCGCAGCCGCCGCGGTGATATGAGCCGCTTTCCCCAGCAGAACCGTCCCCACTTCTCCGTGCGCTGGCCCAACAGTCGAGCACCTACATGACGGATTTGAGCAAAGATAGCCGACACGCATAGCGAGCGATCTTTTGGTTGCTGCTAAAAATTCGTCACGCATGAACTCTGGCTCTTCCTCTTACCGATGCGACTTGACCAACAACAACACATAGCACAATGATCAACGCTTGTTCCAGTCCTGCATGTCCCGCTCTGTCGCTCGGCGACCCTTGCGAAAGCCTAGTCAAGCAAAGCAGGGCAACACATCATAGAGCCACCATCAGCATGTCTAGCCGCATGGAACCAGAGCCGAAATGTCTGGCGCATGATTGGCGCAAATTGTCGGTGAAACCCACACATTCCAGTGCGCCAGAAGTGTCTCAAAGTGGCGGATTCACTGGGATCAGCAGAGTTAAAAGCGAGATGCTCTACCGACTGAGCTATGCGCCCCCATGAAGGAGATCCGTTCTCTTACTAGATCCAACGGCGTGCGTCAATGCCCAATCAACATGGCTGTTGGCATCGTTTGCAGAGTGATCGCCGCGTGTCATCCGCTCGGTCGTGTCATTGACATGATCGACGGTTGAAAGCCTTTCGGAGACACATTTTGGCGCACGATTGGCGCAAACCGACGAGAGTGTGCCGTGTCCCAACACTCTGTCGAGCCCTTCCGTCGCGGCGAGCAGGTATTCAGGGGAGTGCTTTGCGTAGATCTCTGTCGTGCGGGTGATGCTGTGGCCAAGCATCCCAGATACCTGCCACAGGGGAACTCCAGCAGCCGCGAGTAGCGTCGCTCCCGTATGCCTCAGCGTGTACGGGATCACGTCCAGCAGCTCCGCCCGTCTGCACGCCTTTCCAAAGGACGTCTTGATGCTGGAGACTGGCCGACCCGCGTATTCGATCAAGAAGCCCGACACACTCTCAGCAATCGCTTCCTCAAGCACAGGCAGGATCGTGTTGCTGATCGGAACGACGGGCCGCCGCTTGTTCGATTGAATCCATCCGGGCGGCTTGAAGTCGATGCGTCTTGAACCAAGATCCACTTGCTCGCAACGTAGCCCAAGGATGGCGCCGGGCCGTTGCAGGGTGTGGAGGCTCAGCATCACGAACCTGAATAAATGCTGCTCGCGGCACTCGGCGAGCAATCGACGCACTTCCTCAGGGGTGAGGAATCGCTGGCGCGGCGGAGGCTTCGACAGCAGTTGGACATTCGGCACCTCCGACACATAACCCTCCCTGCGGCAGTGGTTCAACGCCGCCCGCAGCACCTGCAAGTCCTTGTTGATGGTGTCGTTCGAGAGCATTTTTCCCTTGCGGCCAGCTTGATGCTTCCGCCACTCGATGAAATGCCGCTGCATCCGAGGTGTCATGTCCGCCACGGTTCGGATGCCTTCGGCATCCATGAAGTGGTGGAGCGTGCGAAGGACGCTGGAACCATCACGCAGGGTCTTCCCCGTCAGTTGGCTGTTGACGTAGTGCGTCAGCACCGAGCCCAGCGGAACGGATTCAGGGGGCGGACGCGTGGGCCGTCTGCGTCGCTCGGCGAACCGGATCAGGAACTGCTTCGCATGATCGATGTCACGGGTCTTCGTGCTCAGTCGCTTGAAACGGTTCCCCACGGGGTTCCAGTAGATGTAGTAGTTGGGGGTGTCCGGTCGCTTGACCAGCGAGTAACCCTCATAGTCCCAGATCGATTTGTAGAACACCTGCTCTGCCTTCCGTTCGTTGTTGACCGTTGACGTACACCTTGACCTGCTCTTCGGTGTGGAACACCCGCCTCCCGATCCGCACACAAGCGAGGCGTCCGGCCTGCCTCTCGCGGTCCACCGTGTTGCGGTGGACGCGGAGAACGCGGGCGACTTCCGAGGTGGTCATGAGTGCCGGAAGTGTTCCGGGCGAGACGATCCGCCCCGGATGCCCTCGATCGCCGCTGTGATGAACTCCATCGGGCTGCATCCCAGCAGTTGCGCGAGGATCAGAACCCGTGAGAAAGGGATCGGGAGCGTCCCTTCCTCGTGGTCGATCAACTCCTCCAGGGGGCAGCCTGACCGTTCGGCCAGGGAAGTGATACTCAGGCCGGCGTGTTTCCGGAGGCTCATTAATCCACGCCCCAGGGCGTGATCGATCCGCTCCTCCAGTTCCAGTGCCCATTGGTCGCTCATGCGTTCCTCCATTGTTTGGTCCATGACGCGCACGCTCGGGGCATCCTGGCAATCCATTTTGGTGTGTAGTCATCATCAATTCTCCTTTCTGTGGCGCGGAGTCAGCGCGCCGTGGGTTGATCCTGTTAGAGCAGCGGCTCGACGCCGGGGTAGTGGATCGGCTCCTGGCCGCGGCGTCGCAGGATTTCGTTGGCGGCTTGCACGATCCTGCGGAGGTCGCTTGGTCGGCCGTCGAGGAGGAGCGTGCCGCCTGGGGTGAACTTCACCCGCTTGCCGAGCACGTTCAACGCACGCTTCACGGGAGGGGAGAACACGTCTCCATCAGCGGAAGACGGCTCATCCTGATAGCCCGGATGCCACGGGAGGATGAGCCGCTCGTCGCCGCTGGCGTCGAGAATCGGTCGGACGCACCGGGGCGGGGACGAATCATCGAAGTCCCCGCTCTGCACGGCGCCGCCCGTGAGTTGGGTGATGGCACGCATCCAGTGCCGGTTGGGTTTTCTCTTCCCGGTCAGCCAGCGTGACACGGTGGAGCGTTCTGGAACCCCGAGTTTCCTACGGAAGAACTCCGGGCTCTTGCTGTTCTCAAACAGCCAATCAGCGAGTTTCATAAGCAACGTGCCTAGCGCAACCAGTGGTTGCATGTGAAGATCCCGTTGCCAACTTTTTTCATCGGCATGCGGATGCATTGACGCGTGCCTGCATACGTATCTAAGCGTGAGATTCACTTCCATCCCGAAGGATAGATACGGCCCTCGTTGGAATCGAAGTCGCGGCACCCAGAATGGTCTGGACGCTTAGCCCAACAGAAGCGCGCTCTTTTATCGTCCTTCCGGTCGAGATCTCGCGCCCGCTGCGTCTGATCGCCGCAAAGTCGAGTGTGCGCCGCTCGCTGATCCACACAAATGGGCGTCGCGGTCCAATATAAAAATGTGGGCTGAGTGATGGCAACCCACGGTGCTCCCCCAATCGGGGCTAATTCGTGCAGGGTGGTCAGCCCATCTCATGGAGGGGACCACACGCGACCGATGCGCGCTCTGGGAAAACGATCCGGCGAACAACTCTCTTGATACGAGCCACGGTCGCTCGTGCACGATGCGTGTCACGGGCTGTTGTTACGCGCGAGGTAGATGGAGGTGGATGCTGCAAGGATTCTCCAACCATGAATGTCGAGAATCGCGCCCCCCGCGGGTCGGCCCGTGTCACGTCTTTGCATCGACTGCGGTCGTGCTCGTCGCCGCCGGTGCTTGTTTGGCACAGAATGAAGAGACACTGACGCCGGAGACGGTCGCCGATCTCTCGATGGAAGAGTTGATGAGCTTGGCGGTAACTTCCGTCGCGGGGGTCAACCAGGAGTGGTTCTCGACGCCGGCCGCCGTGTATCGCATCTCGGGAACAGACGTGCGTCGGGGTGGATTCCGGACGCTCGCTGATGCGATGAGGCTCGCGCCGGGCGTATTCGTGGGGCAATCCGGTTCCTCGTCTTATTCGGTGGGGATGCGAGGTTTCAATGGCAGTCTCGCAAATAAGACCCTGGTTTTGATCGACGGCCGGGCTGTTTACGATCCGCTCTACGGCGGCACGTTTTGGGATGTGCAGGACATCCTGCTGGAGGATCTCGACCGGATCGAGATTGTCCGCGGGCCGGGGGCGACTCTGTGGGGCGCGAACGCGGTCAACGGCGTGATCAACGTCACGACCAAAAGCGCCAGCGAAACTCAGGGAGTGCTGCTCGCGGGCGGACTCGGGACATACGAGCAGGCATTCGGCGAGGGACGGTACGGGTTCCGGCTCGGCGAACAAACTTGGGCCCGCGTCTACGGGAAGTGGTTCGAGCGAGACGAACTCGTCACGAGCTCCGGAGACAGCGCGCACGATGACTGGGCCATGGAACGCGGTGGGTTCCGCCTCGACCACGGGAAGCCGGGGGAACTCACCTTTACTTTGCAGGGTGACATCTACAACACGGATCGCTTCGGCGAGTTTAACCCCGCGGCTCCGGTGCCGGGCGAAAACGTTGTATTCGTGCGGGATATCCGCGACACGCGGCGCAGCGGGGGGAACCTGCTCGCGCGGCTCGCCAAAGAAACCGCAGACAGCGGCTGGAGCCTTCAGGGGTATTACGACCGGACCTTCCGGCGAACGAACGTGACCTTCGAGGTCGAGCGGGACACCTTCGCGACCGACTGGCGGCATCATTTCAGGCCCGACACGAGGCACGAGATCGTGTGGGGATTGAACGCGCGTTTCACGCAGGACCGAACCGAAGACGGCGCCAATCTTCTTCTCAGGCCTGAGAACGGCGACTTCTCGATCTTCGGCGGATTCCTGCAGGACACGATCACGATCGTTCCGGATCGCGTGTTCGCCATGATCGGTTCGAAGCTTTCGTACGACGACTACACCGGCGCGCAGTTCCAGCCGGGCGCGCGGCTCTGGTGGACGCCGAACGACCGCCACACGCTCTGGGCTTCGCTCTCGCGCCCGGTCCGGATTCCGTCCCGAACCGAACACGAAGGCATGCTCGCATTCGGTTACATCGACACCGGCACGCTCGCGGGCATGGCCCCGACGGGGACCATCATCCCACTGGGGATTCAGCCCAACGACGACCTGAAGGCCGAGGAACTCATCGCGTACGAAGCGGGTTACCGCGTCCGTGCGCTTGACGCGCTCACCTTCGATGCGGCGCTTTTTTACAACGACTACGAGAATCTGATCTATGTGAACTCGGTGATTGAACCGTTCAACAACGATGGGTTTGGCGAGACATATGGAGGAGAACTTGCGGTTGCATGGAACGCTTCGGACGCGTGGACCGTTCGCGCGTCCTACAGCTATTCAGAGGTTTTGATTCATGGTCCTGTGATACCGGCTGACGAGGGGAACACCCCGCTTCATCAGGTGAAGGTGAACTCGAACATCGACATCACCAAGCACCTGGAGTTGAACGCGGGGATGTATTACGTGGACGACGTGCCCCAGCAAGGGACCGGCTCGTACGTCCGTCTGGATGTCGGCGTGACGTGGAGGCCCACGCCGAACGTCGAGTTCGCGGTTTGGGGACAGAACCTCCTTGAACCGAGGCATAGCGAGTACGGCGGCAACGAGGTCGAGCGTGGGGTCTATCTGATGGCGACGCTTCGATTCTGAAGTTTTGTACGGAGACTGCTGGATGCCTGGACGATCGCGCCAACCCCGCCTTGCGCCGTACGTGCTGGCCTCATGGCTGGCGTGCGCGGCCGCGCTCGCCGGGAG
>JAGVLZ010000377.1 GCA_020054055.1 Phycisphaerales bacterium | reverse complement strand
TACTTCCTCCCGATCACCCGCTCGAAGGTACGATCCATCACCAGCAACATCGGATCGAACGCCCTAATCGAAGCATTTATTTATTGTCAGGCCCTTAGCGGTACCATTTTGTGTCAGGTTAGTCCTTCGGGCGCTCCAGCGCCTCAAGCACTTGCTGCATGCGCTCCCGCAGCTCTGGTGAACGATTCTCACTATCGATAATCCCAGCAACAATCGCTCTCGGCGAAAGGCTTTGTGCATTTGGTGCATCAGGGTTTGCGCCTGCATTGATCAGAATTCGCACCATCTCCGGAGACTTCGCCGCTATCGCTGCGAGTTCCAAGGCCGATCGACCACTGGTCGTAGCAAGCGGATTTGCTCCGCGCTCCAACAACAGCGCCACGCTCTCCGGCGCTGGTCGAAAGGCCGCCTGGATAAGCAACTCATCGAGGCTTTGAGAGTGGAGCGGTTCGCACGCGTTCAGAACAAGTTCGAGAATCTCAGCGCGGCAGGCGTCTACCGCAAACATCACGGCTGAACCCCGAAGCGAAGGGCCATCGTGATCTTCCAGTCGGTGAAAAAAAGGAACATGCTTGGGCTGGGCACCGGCGCGGAGCAACAGTGTTACACTCTGAGCGTCACCGGCAGCGATGGCGTGATGCAGAGGTGTGTGTATGGAATCCTGAACATCCGGCTCGATGCCCATCGCGAGTAAAGCCGCAACCTCGTGCGATGTTCCCCACCTCGCCGCGGCCAACAACGCGGCTTCCTTCCTCCTTTGCATTGTCAGGTCATCTCGACCATCCACGGGTATGTCCATACCCAGCACCAGATCCCAGAACAGGGTTCGGCAGTCACCCACGAGCGCCTTTTCGAAGGCGCTCCACCAAAACTCATCTTTGACGCTTGGATCGGCGCCCTGATCGAGAAGGGCACTGACGATCGGTTCGCAGCACGCCTTCGCGGCCGCGCTGAGAGATCGCTGTTTCAGATCAGCGGGCAATCGAGAATCGGGCCATTGCTCGATGAGCTGCTCGAATCGATCCGCTTCACATCGCTGACACACTCCGACCAGCGCGTTCTCGACTCGATAATCAGGTTGCTGCCTTCCCAATGCCGTCGATCCTCCGTCAATATGGATCAAACAGAGAAAGGCGCCGATTGATACGCCTGCACATGATTTCGAGGCGGCCGCCAAACTGTTCAGGTGGGTTTGCACTCATCCTCCCAACTTCTTCGCCAGCATTCCCCGCGCCTCCGCCCCCTCCACCACCTGCGCGGAGAGCGTCGCCCCCTTGCGCACCATCGCTTCGAGCGATGCGCCGTCGAGTTCGTTGAGGAGATTCTTGGTCACGCGGAGCGCGTTGAGGCCGCTGGTGGTGGTGCGTACTGCGATTTCATCCACAGTCTTGTCGAGTTCCGGCGCGGGCACGCAGTGGGAGACCATGCCGATCTCGAAGGCGCGCAGGCCGGACATCGTGCCGCCTTGGAGGAGGATTCGCCGCGCCGCCCCCGCGCCGATGGATTGCACGAGCCACGGCGCGACGACGGCGGGGCAGACGCCGAGGTCGATCTCCGGGTAGCCCATTTTCGAGTCGGGGTGCGTGACGCTGAGGTCGCAGACGCAGGCGAGGCCGCAGCCGCCGCCGATCGCGGCTCCGTTGACGCGGGCGATGGTGACGAGGGGGAGGCGGCGGATCTTGATGGTGAGTTCCGCGATGCTGGTCAGGAGTTTCACCGGCGCGCCGGGTTCGTGGAGCACCGCTTTCAGGTCCATCCCCGCACAGAACATCGACCCCGCGCCGGTGATGATGCACGCCGCGACATCTTGCTGGGCTGCAAGTTCATCGACGCGCGCGTGCAGGTCGGCGAGCAGGTCGAGCGAGAGCGCGTTGCGCTTGTCGGCCCGGTTCAGCGTCAGCCTGGCGATGCGGGCGTCGATGGTGAGCGTGGCGAGGTCGGGCATTGCTTGTTCGCTTCGGGGGTTGGCTGGTGACTACCATACCCGCAGCCATGAGCGAGATCGTCTTCATCGTCGAGCAAGACCCGGAGGGCGGCCTGATCGCCAGGGCTTTGGGTGCCTCCATCTTCACGCAAGCGGATGACGAGGCCCGACTCCACGATGCGGTGCGTGATGCGGTTCGCTGCCACTTCGATGAAGACAAGCGGCCGAGCGTGATCCGGCTGCACTGGTTCCGCGATGAGGTGATCGCGGCATGAAGTTGCCGCGCGACCTCTCGGGGGATGATCTGTCGCGCGCGATGTCACGGCTTGGCTATCGAGTCACACGGCAGGAGAGCAGCCATGTCCGGCTGACGACCATGCTGGATGGCGAGCATCATGTGACCGTCCCCGCGCACGACCCGCTCAAGATCGGCACGCTGAGCGGGATTCTGCTCGACCTTCAGCGTCACCACCGTATTGAACGAAAAGAGTTGTTGCGGAGACTCTTTGAGTAGTCTCGTGTGATCGTGCGGCGGACTCCTCATGCCCCTGATCGTGCAAAAGTTCGGCGGCTCCTCTGTCGCGGATGTCGACAAAATACGCCGCTGCGCCGAGCGCACGCTCGAGGAGCGCCGGCGCGGCCACGGCGTCGTGGTCGTCGTCTCCGCGATGGGCAAGACGACCGATTCGCTCATCGTACTCGCGAACGAAGCGAATGCGAGTCCTTCGAGGCGCGAGATGGACATGCTGCTGTCGACGGGCGAGCAGGTGACGATCGCGCTGATGGCGATGGTGCTCGAGACGATGGGGCAGGCGGCGGTCAGTTTCACGGGCGGGCAGATCGGGATGGAGACGGACGAGTCATTCTCGAAGGCCGCGATTTGCGCGGTGAATGTGGAGCGGCTGCGGACGGCGCTTGCTGCCGGGAAAGTGGCGGTCGTCGCGGGGTTCCAAGGGGTGACGCCGGAGGGGGACATCACGACGCTCGGTCGCGGCGGGAGCGATACGACGGCGGTCGCGGTGGCCGCGGCACTGAAGGCGGATCGCTGCGATATCTTCACGGACGTCGACGGCGTGTATACCGCTGATCCGCGGATCGTGCCCGATGCACGACGATTGAAGACCATTTCGTACGAGGCGATGCTGGAGATGGCGTCGCTCGGCGCGAAGGTGATGCACGACCGGAGCGTGAAGTTCGGCGCGATGTACAAGATGCCGATCCATGTGCGGCACAGCCACCGCCCCGACGAGGGGACAATCATTTGCGGAGAGGACGAGCAGATGGAGAAGATGGAGATCACGGGCGTGGCGCTGAAGCAGAATCTCGGGCGCGTGACGCTGACGAGCGTGCCGGATTCGCCGGGGGTCGCGGCGCGGGTCTTCGCGGGGCTGGCTGACGCGAACATCACGGTGGACGACATCATCCAGACGGTCACCGGGGATGGAAAGGCGACGATGTCGTTCACGGTCGAGCAGGCGGACCTCGCCGATATCCGCCCGGTGCTCGACCGGCTGCTGAAGGAGATCGGCGGCGGCCAGCCCCGCATCGACGAGGGGTTCTGCAAGGTCTCGGCGGTGGGGGTGGGGATCCGCAGCCACGCGGCCTCCGCGGCCGTCATGTTCCGCGCTCTGGCCGAAGCGGGGGTGAACATCGCCAACATCACGACAAGCGAGATCAAGATCAGCGCGATCATCGGCAAGGCCGACGGGGAGAAGGCGCTCCGGGCGGTACACGGGGCGTTCGGGTTGGGAAGCGAGCAGGAGGGAATAATCAAGCGTGACTGAAAGGGATGAGCAATCTCGACAATGGCAGTCGGTCCTTGAAGCGGGCGTAAAGGCGCAGCGCCTGGTTCCCGGCGCCATCGCGGTCGGCGGGACCGCGGCGGCGCTGTATGCCCATCACCGTTTCTCGCAGTACACCGATCATCTCGTCACGGCGCTGCGCGACCGGTTTGATGAGGTCCGCGAGCGGCTCGAGGAAAGTCGAGAGTGGAAGACCGCTCGTGTGCAGCCCCCAGTTTTGATCCTCGGCAGCATCGGCGGTGTGCAGGTCGGATTCCGCCAACCGCGACGCGTCGACGCGATCGAGACGTCGATCATACAGACGCCGAGCGGCCCGCTGACCGTGCCGACGCTTCCCGAGTTGATCGGGATGAAGGCGTACCTGCTCTATTCGCGGAACGCGCTGCGCGATTATCTCGACTTCGCGGCCTTGGCCTTGTGCGTCGGAGACGAGGTCGTCGTCGCGGCATCGCTCCTGACGCAATCGCACTATGGGCATCTCCAGACGGGCTCCGTGACGCTGGAGATCGCCAAGCGCTTGTGCGATCCATCGCCCTTCGATCTCGACGGGATCAATCTTGACGATTACAAGGGGGTGGCGCCTGAGTGGCGCTCCTGGGATCGGGTGTGCGAATCGTGCATACGATTGGGGGTGTTGTTGTCGGCGCGGCTGGTCCTTCGAGAAGACGAATCATGATCCATCGCCATCTCACGACTTCAGAATGGACCCGCGCGGCGATCGATTCCGCGCTCGAATACGGCGACCTGTCGGACTGGCAGGGTCTTTTCGCGCAGGCGCGGACGGATCGCGCGCTGGCGGAAGCCGTCCGCGCGGTGGCGCGTGCGCATCGAGTTCCGGGCTCGTCGGTGATGGCGTTGCAACTGGTCCAGTCACTCTGGCCGGAAACCCCAGACCGATCTCGCTGAACGCGACTCGCTATCACATTGCTTGAACCCTTCCGAGCCGGATAGGCTGAAGGCGGATGCTTCTCCTCTTCACCCTGACCATCTTCCTTTCCGCAACGCTGCTCTTTCTGGTGCAGCCGATGGTGGGGAAACTGATCCTGCCGCTGCTCGGCGGATCGCCCGGCGTGTGGAACACCGTGATGCTCTTCTTCCAGGGGATGCTGCTCGCGGGGTACGGCTATGCGCACGCGCTGGGTCAGATCAGGAGCGAGCGGAAGCAACTCATCGTCCACACCTTTGTCATGCTTGGCGCGGCGGCGCTCCTGCCGATCGGGTTGCCGGGCGGCGATCAGTGGCTTCCCGATCCCGAGGGCTTCGCGGCCGGGCAGGTACTGCTGATGCTGGTCGCGGCGTGCGCCGGGCCGGTGTTCGTGCTGTGCTCCGCTTCGCCCTTGCTGCAATCGTGGTTCGCGCGGACGGGGCACCGCTCGGCGAAGGACCCGTACTTTCTCTACGCGGCGAGCAACGTGGGGAGCATGGCGGCGCTGATCGGGTATCCGCTCTTCGTCGAGCCGAACCTGACGCTCTCGCAGCAGCGCGCGGCGTGGTCGGTGGGATTCGGGGTGTTCGTTGTGATTGCGGTGACTTGCGGAGTCGTTGCGGCGAAGCGATATCGCACACTCGAACCCGAGGCTTCGAGGACTCAGCCTCGGCGTCTGGATGCTGAGTTGGACGAGCGTGCCCTGACGCGTCAGCGGTTGATGTGGCTTGCGCTCGCGTTCGTGCCGGCGGGGCTGATGATGGGTGCGACGCAGCACATCACGATCGACATCGCGGCCGTGCCATTGCTGTGGGTTCTGCCGCTTTCCATCTATCTGCTGACGTTCATCCTTGCGTTCGCGCGCGGGGGCGCGATGGTGGGGCGCGTGTCGGGCTGGCTGCTGCCGCCGGTGGTGGTCGGGGTGGCGGTGATGGCGATCATCGGGCTGCGGACGCCGACGTGGCTGCCGGTGGGTTCGCACTTGCTTCTGCTTTTCTTCGCCGCGATGGCGTGCCACGGTCGGCTGGCGGGGCTGCGTCCGGGGACGGATCGGCTGACCGAGTTCTATCTCCTGCTGTCGGTGGGGGGCGTGCTGGCGGGGATCGTCTGCGGCATCACGGCACCGGCGATCTTCAACGGGATCGTCGAGTACCCGCTCTTTATTGTCGGCGCGTGCCTGCTGCGGGAACGCCGGGCGCGCCCCGCTATGGATCGACACCGGCCGGGGCACTGGATGCGGATGACCGTGCAGACGGTCCTGTGGATTCTGGTGATCTCGATCGTCCCGTTCTATGTTTTCATGATGGCGTGGTTGATGAGCCCGATGTCGCCCGCAAAGCCCGGCTCGATTCTCTTTCAACTCTGCTGGATCGTCCCCGCGGCGTTGACGCTGATTGTGCTGTCGCGCCGCTGGCTCTACGCCGCGGCGGTGCTGATGCTGCTGGCCATCCCGTGGTTCGATCATCTGCTGATCGGGCAGGAGATTCTTCAGGTCCGAACGTTTTATGGCGTGCACCGCGTCGTGAGCGATGGAGCCGCCGAACGTTCGTATCACCGTCTCATCCACGGGCGAACGGAGCACGGCCGGCAGTGGCGATACTCGCCGCTCGACCGCGAGCCGATGGCGTATTTCACGAAGAGCGGTCCGGTTGGAGATGTGTTTCGCGAGTTGGACAGGAGGAATGTGCCGCAGCATCTCGCGGTGATCGGCCTCGGCGCGGGCACGCTGGCCGCGTACGGCCGCGCTGATCGCGCCATCACTTTCTATGAGATCGATCCTGTTGTGAAGGACATCGCCACCGACCCCGACCTCTTCTCCTATATCCGGGACAGCGCGTCGCCCATTGACTTCATCCTCGGCGATGCGCGGCTCACCGTCGCGCGGGCCGAGCCCGCGTCGTACGACCTCGTCGCGATGGATGCCTTCAGTTCCGACGCGGTGCCGGTGCATCTCATCACGCGCGAGGCGGTGGCGCTGTACCTCTCGAAGTTGAAACTCGGCGGGCTGCTGATGTTCAACGTGAGCAATCTGTACATCGACTTCGAGCCGGTGCTGTCGAAACTCGCGGCGGATGCCGGCGCGGTTGGCATCATCCGCAAGGACCGCGAGGTGCCGCTGGCCGATCGCCTCGCGGGGAAGCAGGCCTCGGCGTTCATCGTGCTTGCGCGGACGAGTCAAGACCTGGGCACGCTGGCAGTCGATCCGCTCTGGCGTCCGCTTGAAGCGGCGCCTCCGACCATGCAGGTGTGGACGGATGATTACTCGGATCTGCTGAGCGTGGTGAAGTGGAAATGAATCCTCGCTTGCGCTTCGGGCTCCGTTAGACTCTCCGTCCCATGTCCACCAAGACCGCTTCACCGATCACCAACTCCCGCCGAGGCGACTTGCACTTCTGGTCGCGGACGCTGATTCCCACGACCAAGGATGCGCCGGGAGACGCGGAATCACCGTCGCACAAGCTCCTGTCGCGCGCGGGGGGCATTCGCCGAGTCGCCGCGGGGGTGTACGACTACCTGCCGCTGGCGTGGCGCGTGCTGAAGAAGATCGAGGCGATCGTGCGCGACGAGATGGACGCGGCGGGGGGCTCGGAACTCTTCATGCCCGTCATCGTGCCGCACGAGTTCTACGAAGGGACGAAGCGGGATGAGGCCTACGGCCCCTTGCTCTTCACGCTCCGCGACCGGAAGGATCAGGCGCTGCACCTCGGCCCCACGCACGAGGAGACGGTGACGGACATCGCGCTGGGTTCGGTGCAGTCGTACAAGCAGTTGCCGCTGATCCTGTATCAGGTCCAGACGAAGTTCCGCGATGAGGCGCGGCCTCGGGCGGGGCTGCTGCGCTGCCGCGAGTTCATTATGAAGGATGCGTACTCGTTCCACATGCATATCGAGGGGAAAGGGGGACTGAATGAGGCGTACGACGCAATGTATCAGGCGTATGTGAACATTTTCACGCGCTGTGGGCTGGATTTCAGCGTCGTCGAAGCGGAGAGCGGGCCGATCGGCGGCAGCGCGTCGCACGAGTTCATGGTCAACTGCGAGAGCGGCGAGGACACGATCCTGAAGTGCCCCGCCACGGGCTACGCGGCGAACGCGGAGAAGTGCGAGATCGGCGAGCGCGCCGCGCCGGGCAAGGGCTACTTTGCGGGCGACCCGAGCGGCGCGCTCGAAGAGGTGCATACCCCGGGCTGCCCCGGGATCGAGGACGTGTGCAAGTTCATGAAGGTGAAGGCGCCGAACATGCTCAAGACGGTCGTCTTCCAGAGCGAGGAGGGCGCGAAGTGGGTCGTCGCGGTCGTGCGCGGCGATCACGATGTGAACGAGGGGAAGGTGCGCGACGCCGCCGGGGTCAAGGTGAAACTCGCCGACCCCGCGCAGGCGCGCGCGAAGGGCTTCGAGATCGGATTCGTCTCGCCGCGCTCCGCCGCGGGCAAGGCCGATGTCCTTTTGCTCGTTGACAAGGACGCCGCGATCTCCTTCGATGATGCGAAGGGCAAGCCGATGTTCTGGGCCACCGGCGCGGACAAGAAGGATTACCACCTCAAGCACTTCAACTGGTCGCGCGACGCCGCGGAGGCCGCGAAGATCGCCAAGGTGACGGATGTGCGGAACGCGATGGCGGGCGATCCCTCGCCGCGCTCGAAGGGGGCGGCGCTGGTCGCTCAGCGCGGCATCGAGGTGGGGCACATCTTTAAACTGGGCACGAAGTATTCTGACGCGATGGGGTTCGCGATCATGGATGAGACGCAGCAGCGCAAGAGTGTGATTATGGGGTGCTACGGCATCGGGGTGAGCCGGACCATGGCCGCGTGCGTGGAGATGAGCCACGATGACGACGGGATCAAGTGGCCGCTGCCGATCGCGCCCTACCACGTCATCATCACGCCGATGAAGGTCGAGGCGGACTCGCGCCACATGCAGGTGGCGAGCGACCTGGCGGGCCAGTTGTCCGCGGCGGGGTTCGACGTCCTCATCGACGACCGCGACGAGCGCCCCGGCGTGAAGTTCAAGGATGCGGACCTGATCGGCGTGCCGATCCGGCTGACCATCGGCGACAAGAGCCTCGCGGAGGAGTCGGTGGAGTTCAAACTGCGCACCGCCGCGGCGGGTGCGGGGGGGTTTGTGAAGATCGCGGAGGTGGTGGGAGCATGCCGGAAAGTCGCCGGGGCCTAGAAGATGTTTGATTGGCTCGACATCGTCGCGGTGTGGCTTCTCCCCGGGCTGCACGGCGGCGACGGCCCTCCCGGCTGGCTGGTGCTCGCCGTTGCGTTTCTGCTCTTTGGTGGCGGCGTCGCGCTCGGGGTCTGGCTGCATCCGGGCTGGTACACGCTGTGCCTGCCGGGTGGCATAATGATGCTGTTTTACATGTTCAGCGAGGGTGTCGATGACGATTGACGATCGGAGCGATCGATGAGACTGGCTTTGACTGTGTTGCTTTGTTTTTCGGTGATGTTCGCCGCGTGCACCAATCAACAGAGTGCGTCCGCTCATGCGCCGGGCTATTCCCTTCGCCATGAAAATGTCGAATGGGTTCTCGATTCGCTCCACGATGCCGCCTCGAAAGCCGACGAAGACCGCTACTTCTCCCTATTCGCCAGGGACGGTATCTTTCTCGGCACCGACGACGCCGAGCGCTGGACCGTCGAGCAGTTCCGCGCCTACGCGCACCCGTACTTCTCGAAGGGCCAAGGATGGGCCTACACAGTCGCGGAGCGATTTGTCTACTTCTCCGACGACGGCAAGACCGCGTGGTTCGATGAGCGCCTCGACAACGCGAAGTGGGGGCGCTGCCGCGGGTCGGGTGTGTTGGTGAAGCGCGGCAGGGAATGGAAGATTGCGCAGTACAACCTGCTGGTGCCGATCCCGAATGATCTGCTGCCGGAGGTGGCGGGGAGGATCAGGGAGTCTGAGGCGAAGGCGGGAAAGTAAGGCGTGTGCGATCGTGCGCCCTCGCCCCCTCCGTCACTCGAAGACTCGTGACACCTCCCCCGGTCGGACCGGGGGAGGAAGGCCGATTGCTATAACCGCCGTGTGCTCATCGACCCTTCACGCCTCGGGTTCCCCATCCTCGCGCAGGACGAGCAGACTTTGGTCGTCTCCAAGCCCGCGGGGATGGCGACCGAACTCACGAACGACCCGCGCGGGGTGGCGATGGTCTCGCGCATCCGCCGCGCGGCCGTGCCGGGAATACAGGTCCGCCTTGTCCACCGTCTCGACCGCGTCACTCGGGGCGTGATGATCGTCGCCCTCACGAAAGAGGCCGCGGCCTTCTACGGCGAGCAGATCCGTGAAGGGGTCTGGGAAAAGTACTACCTCGCCCGCATCCCCAGGCCCCGACCCGGCAAGTTTCCGCACCACTCGGACCTGATCGGCAAGCACAAGGCGCACATCAAGGAAGAGGGGACGCACGCGACCATTGTTCGCGCGGGGGGGAAGCAATCGTTTCTGGAGATCGTCGCGATCGAGCCGGCACCCGATCGGAACGGCGATTGCCACGCGCTCATCCGCCTCCTCACCGGGCGACTGCACCAGATCCGGGTGATGTTCGCCGCGCTCGGGCTGCCGCTGGTCGGCGATGAGCTCTACGGCGGCGCTACGGGTGCGGGGGCGGGGGGCGGGCCGATGTACCTGGAACACATCGCCCTCTGGTACGTCGATTGCGCGACGCGCGACATCCGCCTCGCTCATGTCGCGGACGACCCCGAACGCGAATCTCTTTCATCCAAGATGAAACAGGCTCTTACGCGTGTGATCCGGCGGTAAACTGTTTCAGATGTCCGACATCAACACGAAAAAGATCAAGCGTCGCGTGCTTCGATTCAACTCGCCCGACGAGGCGCTCCGCGAAGCCGAGCGCCTCGCGGAGGCGGAGCGTGACGGCCGTCTGAAGCGCCTGGGCAACTGGACGCTGGGACAGGCGCTGGGGCACATCGCGACGTGGGCCGACTACGCCTACGAGGGGTACCCGCCCCGGGCGACCCCGCCGCTCTTCATCCGCTTGGTCCTCCGGTTCATGCGCGCGAGACTCCTGAAAGGGTCGTTGCCGCAGGGGGTTCGCATCCCCAAGGTCGAGGGCGGGACGTACGGCGTCGCTGTTCTCCCGACCGCGGAGGGGCTGGCGATGATAAAGAAGTCGTTCGAGAGACTGCGGCGCGAGCAGCCGAAGTTTCACAGCCCGGCGTTCGGCGTCATGACGGACGAGGAACGCGTGGCGCTCAACCTGCGGCACGCGGAGTTGCATCTCGGGTTCTTTGAGGGGTGAGGCTGCGATTAGCTGCTGCTCACCATCAACTCCCCCACAGTTTCCAATGTGGCGAGCCGCCGTTAGGCCTGAGACGAGAAGATTGGCTTCAGTGCCGCCGGCACATTTGCGACTTCGGCCCACACTTGATCGAGAGTTTTGGATGCCTTCTTGCGGATTTCGTCGGCATCGGGCTCGTCCTCTTCGTCCCATGTATGAATCATCTGTTTGCGAATTCTCGTCCAACGATCTCCGAATGACTTCTTGAAGAATTGCTTGAAACCGAACTCAGGCTCCGATTCCAGCAATCGCTCGAGCACACGTTTCCTCAGGGGTACATCGGTGGTTGGCCACGCAACGCACTGAAACCAGGCTCTTGGCTTCGTGCGACCGATCTCGATCTCCATGACCAACCAACACCGAGGGTCGAAAGACTTTCGATCGCCGATCGCTGGGAACAGCTGAAGCCATCCCTTGGGCATAAAGGTGACAGCTCTTTCCCGCCGATTAACGACATGCCAGCGATCGGGCTGCGTGCGTATGAGCGCCTCGATTTCATTGGCAGCGGCACTGTCGCCGATGCCGACACGATCGACGATTAGATCGATCGCTTGGCGGTGGTTTGTATAGATCCTTCGGCACAGTGCCTCAAGTTCCGGATCGTCCATGAAGCGACTCCCGATCAGGCGTAGATAATGATCAAGAAACGCCAGCACGTCTTGCCCGATCGAGCCGGCACCCGTTCGACGCACCCGCGATAGCACACGGTGGAGGTCCGCGTAAGAGTAAGGTATCCAGTCCTCGTCGGATGCGTCTTCGCCATCAGGCGTGAGATACACAAACATTCGCGGCCGGTCGGAAGGCAGAAGTTCACTTGCGATGCCCTCGTAGCGCTGAAGTTGATTCGAGTGTTCACCGCTGTCGACCTTGTTCTCGATGATGGCGATGAACGGCGGACTCCGGCATTCGATCAGCAAGTCAATGTTGCGCCATTCACGACGGACTGAAACACCGGCAAGTTCGACTCCATCCAGTTCGATCGGGCTGAACGGACGCCGCTCTTTCGGCGCATTCCGAAGCAGGTCCATAAGCACTGCCTTGATGAAAAGGTCACCTTGACCGTGACTTTCACCTGGGTCAAGGAGCCACGCGAGAAAGTTAGAGTGCCGTATCTCGGTGCGGGCGATTCGGAGCGAATCAAAGATGTTGAACCGACCCGGGCGCTCTTCGAGCGCCAAAAGGTCGTCATTGTCCACAATGAATCGTTCCAATGCCGCGTGGTTGTCGTCTGTCGATTCGTCCATGAGTCACCCTTCACCTGCTGCTGACAAGTTCAAAGAGCACGCGCGCGTGACTATAGCCTCCCCACCCGCGCCATCTCCCCCACGAGCGGCCGCAGCCACTCGCAGAACGCCGGCGTCACGCCGCTGGTCCCCGCGATGAACTCCGCGGGCATGTGGCGTGTCTTGGCCGCGACTTCCTTCAGTTCCACGCGCGTGAACTCGACGGCGTAGGGCTGATCGGGCTTGGCGGATCCCGGCCCCGCGATGCGCTGGATCGCGATCGAGCCGCTCGTGGCCCCCTCACACGGGG
>JAGVLZ010000371.1 GCA_020054055.1 Phycisphaerales bacterium | reverse complement strand
CCGCCGCCGCCGCGCTCGAAGCCGCCAAAGTCGGCAAGCCCCCCCTCACCGCCGAGCAGAAAATCGACGACGAATCCGCGAAGGAGGAGATCGCCGCCCAGCACGGCCGCCGCGTCCAGCGCGAGACCGCCGACCTCATCAACACCCTCGTCCGCGAACGCGAGGAACTCGAACGCCAACGCACTCAGTTCCAATCCGAGGTCGACGCCTTCAACATGATGCGCCGGACGATCGCCAACGAGGAAGGCTCCGAACAGTTCCAGAAAACCGTCCTGGTCTACCAGAGCGTCAAGCCGCCCGAAGCCAAGAACATGATGTCCACGCTCCTCGCCGCCGGCCAGATGGAGCAGGTCGTCTCCTACATCAACGCCCTCTCACCTCGCATCGCCTCCAAGATCATCACCGAGTTCCAGAACCAAGACCCCGCCCTCGCCGCCGAACTCCTCGAACGCCTCCGCCTCCGTGGCACGGCCGTTGCGTCCTCCGATCCTCCGCCAGCCAAACCCCTCGCCTCAGGGGGGACCGCGCCGGCGGAAGGACCGTGAATGACCCAACTCCTGATCCCGGCCTCAAACGTGGCACGCGGAGCAACCCCACGAAACGCCGGATCAAAGGAAACACAGCAGACCACACCCCCCACCACGGCGGAGCCGCAGGGGAAAAAAGACACGGAGCGCTCCCCCGAGCCCTTCGAACGCATCCTCTCGCGCAAGCAGAATCCGCGCCCACGCGCCGATGATGCGCCATCGAAACGAACCCCGACCGTAAGGGAGGGGACCGACTCGGCTTCCACGTCGGAATACGCAAACGCCGACGAAGCCGACGAATCCCCCGTCGCAACGACTGGCATCGAACAGCCATCACCAACCGACAACGCCCCAACCACTGGAACCCCGACCGCAACGAAGGGGGTTCTGCCAACCCCCATCATCCCGGCTGAGCCGATCGCCGCGCCGGAATCGCCCGTGATTCCAGGCTTGGTGCCCTCGGTTCCTTCGCCCACCCCCGCGAACGCACAGCCTTCAATCTTCCCCGAGACATCTTCAACCCACGCCCCGTCTCCGCAGAGCGCCGCACCGCAATCGAGCGCAACACTCGCAGCGCAGCCCGAGTCTCAGCCGCAATCGGTCGCCACTCCGACTCCCCAGGCGGCCGCAACCCAACTTCCCACGCAACCCCCCCCGCCGCGCTCCGGGCCTAACAAACCCGTCGCATCAACCCAACCAAGCACGGATGCCGAGCACGCGGCCGACGGTCCCGCCGATCCGACCGCCGAAGAAACCGCGCCGGTCGCCACGAAGCAATCGGCACCATCAGCCACGGCAAGCCCCGCTCCATCACCCACCAATCAGACGCCTCCACAGAGCGCCGCCCATGCGCCCACGCGCAACACCGACTCGATCTTCCGAATCGAATCCGCGCCGCAAAGCCCCGAGCCATCACTGCCCACCGAACCCGCGCCCCGCTCGACGCCCACCGACACACCGACCATCGCTCGCCCGACCCTCTCCACCGCACCTCAGCCCGAAGAACCGCCGCCCGCTCCCCAGATCGTCTCACGAGGCCTGAACGCCGCCCTCGCGCAGCGCGGCGGAGTCGTTCACATCCGCCTCGTCCCGGAATCGCTCGGAGAAGTGCGGATCAACATGACCCTCGACGCCGCCTCGGTCAATGTCCGAATCGACGCCGCAACCCCCGCGGCACAGCGGTTGCTTACCGATCACCTCGGCACGCTCCGCGCTTCCCTCGAAGCACGCGGAATCCAGGTCGATCGCATCGCCGTCAACCTCACCCCCGCAATCGCCAACTCGACTCCACAGAACCAGCAGCACACCAGCGCCGACCTCGGCCAGTCGAACTCCCAGAACTCCAACCACGACGCCGCCGGCTCCCAATCACGCGGCCGCTCAAACGACAACGCACACAACCCGAACCACAACCCCGCTGAACTCGACGACGCTTACGCTCCTCAGAACTCGCCAACCAACTTCGACTCACGCCTCCGCCTCCGACTCAGCACCGTCGCCTGACAAGACAGAAAGACATTCACCACAGAGACGCAGAGAGCGCAGAGGAAGACAGACTGATGGGATTCACGACGAAAGGCCCGTGCACTCAGGTCCGACATCTTAGGTCTGAAATCCAGAATCCAATCCCTTCTTCCCGCTCTGCGTCCTCCGCGTCTCTGCGGTGAAAACTCCGCTTCGAAAGGCCAACCATGTCCGCCATCGACTCACTCGCCTCCGCGACCCGCCCCGCAACGAACGCGTATGAATCCATGTCCAGCGACGATTTCATCCGCGTCATGTTCGCCGAACTCACACGCCAGGACCCCACCAAACCCACCGACAGCAAGGACCTCCTCAGCCAGCTCGGAGCCATCCGCGGCATCGAGTCGGACCTGACCCTCACCAATCGACTGCAGGACATCGCGCGACAGAACGAGATCACCTCCGCCGGCAGCCTCGTCGGCGCCTTCGTCGAAGGCACGACCGGCTCCGGCGAGAAAACACGCGGCTTCGTCGATTCCATCAGCGTCACGCGAGAAGGCATCCTCCTCAATCTCTCATCGACTATTTCCATCCCACTCTCCGGCCTGCAAACCGTCTACGACCCGGACCTCATCACCACCGCCCCGCGCACCGAGCCCGCAGAAGAACAAGCAACCACTCCACAAGAAGAATCCTCCGAAGAGGCCCGAACCCAAGCCCCAAGCCTCTAGACCCCAATGATCCTGAACCCCATCGATCTCCTCGCGCGGCTCGCCTCGGGAATCCTCCCCGACGCGGCACCAGCCCCGCAAACCTCAATCGATCAAGCCGGCTTCGCAGACCTGCTCGAAAAGGTCCGCGCGGGCGAACTTGCGAGCTCGCAGCCAGTCGAGATCGCTCCCGGCGCGAACGTCGAACTCTCGCCCGAGCAACTCGCACGCCTCGGCGTGGCCCTCGACGCCGCCGAAGCAGCGGGGCACGACCGCGTCCTCGCGCTCATCGACGGAAAGGCGCTCACCGTCGACGTGTCGGGACGAATGGTCATGGAGTCCCACTCGCCCGCCGATGCGCGGGTGCTGAACGGCTTCGACGCCGTCATCAGCGTCCCCGCGGGCGGCGTCAAAGACCTCCGTTCGCTCTTTGCCAAGGGCAGCCGGCACGAACCACAGCCCTCGCCCCTCGCGAGCCTCCAGACCATCCGAAACCAATCGCTCTCCGAGATCATCGCGCCTTTGAGCGACGATGAAGACTGAATCGGAGACACTCGCCACAGAGACGCAGAGACACAGAGAATCAAAGATAAATGGGCTGAGAACTCAAGACCTTGAAACCTGAAACCTGAAATCTGAAACCTGAAATCTCAGATCCCCTCACCCCCTCACCCCCTCACCTGCTCACCGGCTCACCCGCTCAAAGGACACACCCCATGGCCTCCACCATCGCACTCTTCACCGGACTCACCGGACTCAACGTCAACGCACGCCGACTCGAGACCATCGGCAACAACATCGCGAACATCAACTCCTACGCCTTCAAGTCGACGCGCATGATCTTCTCGCCGAGTTTCAGCCGCGACTTTACCCTCGGCACCGTCCCGGGTGCGAGCACCGGCGGCAGCAACCCCTCACAGGTCGGCCTGGGCGTGAACCTCGCCGGAACACAGCGCAACTTCAACGGCGGCGCCATCTCCAACACAGGCATCAACACCGACCTCGCCATCGAGGGCGACGGATTCTTCATCGTCAGCCGCAACAACGAGCAGTTCTACACCCGCGCAGGCGCCTTCCAGTTCAACGGGAACAACGACCTCATCACCGTCAGCGGCGAGCGACTCCAGGGCTACGCCGTGGACGACAACTACAACATCGTCACCGGCCAACTCGTGGACCTGAACATCCCCGTCGGCAAGCAAACCATCGCCGAGGCGACGCAGAACGTGCGATTCTCGGGCAACCTGAAGGCCAACGGCGACGTGGCCACCACGGGCGCTTCGCTCGATTTCTCGGCCGCGGGCATCGCCGCGGGAACGGACCTGCTCACCGCGATCGGCGCTGGAGCCTACGCGGTGGGCGACGCCATCACCATGAGCGGCGCGACACGCAACGGCAAGGTCGTCCCCGACGCAACCCTCACCGTCGCCGCGGGATCGACCGTGGACGACCTTTTCCGATTCATCCGCGACGCGCTCGGCATCGTGCAGGACGGCGGTTTCGTTGCGGGAGATCCGACGGGCGCGGCGGAGCCGGGATCGTACACCGTCGCCGCGGGCATGGTCACCCTCGTCGGCAACCTCGGCGCCGACAACGACATCACCTTCTCGAACTCCAACCTCACCGTCGCCGACTCGATGGGCGTCGCCAAGGCGAGCCCATTCACGGTCAACAAGACCGCCAGCGCCGACGGCGAATCCGTCCGCACCACCTACATCGTCCACGATTCCCTCGGCACGCCGACGGAAGTGGACCTCACCATGGTCCTCGTCGCCGCCAACGGCAACGGCACCTTCTGGAGAGCCTTCCTTCACTCGCCGGGCGACACCGACCAGGCGCTGCAACTCGAAGTCGGGGCGCGCGTCGAGCCGCCGCTCGGCCCCGTCCCGCTCATCCAGTTCGACACCTTCGGCCAACTCGTCTCCCCGGCCGAAATCACCATGGAACTCGACCGCACGAACACCGGCGCGGACGATCCCCTCACCGTCAACCTCCAGTTTGCCGCGGGAGGCGACGCCGTCACCGCCTTCTCCGACACACCAACCGCCAACTCGTCGATCGCCGCCGTCTTCGAGGACGGATCGCGCCTCGGCGTCCTCTCGAACTTCTCGGTCGGAGTCAACGGGATCATCACCGGCGGCTTCACCAACGGCCTCACACGAACCATCGGCCAACTCGCCCTCGCCACCTTCACCAACCCCGAGGGACTCGTCGACGCCGGCAACAGCATGTTCCGCGTCGGCCCCAACTCCGGCAACGCCGTCATCACCGAACCCCTCGAGTTCGGCGCGGGACGCGTCCTGGGGGGCGCGCTCGAACTCTCCAACGTGGACCTGTCGGAGGAATTCATTAATATGATTCTTACATCAACCGGCTACTCCGCCGCCTCACGGGTCATCACCACCACGGACCAGTTGATCCAGCAACTCCTGACCATCGGACGCTAAAATAACCCTCAAGAATCGCCGCCTTTCGATCGCGCCAACCCCACCATCGACCGGCCGCGAGCGCACGATCGTGGACATCGAATCCCGCTTTCACCACGCAATCGACCCGAAACCATCCGTTATCGGGGCTTGTTATCGGAAACGCGACGGTGCAGAGCGCCCGCCGTGACCGAGAAAACGCTCGGATTCCTCAGCGCCCAGGCCCGGCGGACCGAACTGACTCGTGATGTCCTCGGAAACCCCGCCACCCCCCTCAGAAGCCACGAAAAAGGGCCTCCCGATCAAAACCATCGGCGCCGTCGCGGTCATGCTGATCGTCGAAGCCGTCGCCATCATCGCCGCGGTCAAAATGTTCGGCGGCCCGTCGGAAGTGAAGGGCGTCGGCCTCGAACACGCCGAGCACGACGAGGGCGACACCCTCGTCGAAGTGCCCGTTTTGCACGAGAAATTCACCAACAGTTCCTCCGGCCGCGTGTGGATGTGGGACACCGAGGTCATCATCAAGGTCAAGACGAAACACGCCGGCGCCGCCGAGGAAGGCGAGGCGAAGGGTGGCGGCCACGGCGACGCGAAGGCCGATGGTCACGATGGTCATGTGATGGGTCCGACGGTGCCGGAGGAGATGAAGTCGCGGATGGCCGAAGTCCGCACCGGGATCGGGGCGATCATGTCCAGCGCGCAGCACGCGTATTTCACCGAGCCCGGGCGTGAGACGCTGAGCCGGCAGATCCTGGAGTACCTCCGCAAGGTGTTCGGCCAGGACGCGGAAGGGCACGAGCGGATCGAGGAAGTGCTGATCCCGCGGTGCCTCGGGTTCCCCGCTGATTATTGAATCGGGCCGCGCAGTTTGTGCGCTGAGCGTGTTTACCCAACGCGCAAGGAAGTGTATTGGCCGATCGGGTCGAGCGCCGATATGACGTTCGCCGCCGGATCGGTCGGGGCGATGGGTATTGCCTCGGCTTCGGCGTTCGGAATGCAGCGTGCGCGCATGGCGGATGAAGCGAACGAAACACCGCCGGTTGAAGAAGAGAGAGCGGAGGCCGCGCCGGTCGGGGCGTCGAGCGCCGCGGCGGTTGCCGAGGCGCCGGCGTCGAAGGATGACGGGAGCGCCAAGCCGTTTGCGCTGCCGGACTTCGGCGACGGCTCGACAGGTGAGATGCCGGCGGGAATCTCGCTGCTTGCCGATGTGAACCTGAATGTGAAGATCGAGCTCGGCCGAACGCGGATGCTCGTCGAGAATGTGCTGCGGCTGGTCGAGGGTTCGGTGGTCGAGCTGGACAAACTCGCGGGCGATCCGGTGGATGTGTTTGTGAATGATCGTCACGTCGCGCGGGGAGAGGTGCTGGTCTTGAACGACAACTTCTGCGTGCGCATCAGCGAAATCATCGCGCCCATCGCGGCGTCGAATGGCGCCGAGGCCGCGGCGGCGTAGGGATGGGCTCACGGGTTGATGGGCGGCGGAGTCCGCCCGGCCGAATGCCAGGATGGCGACATGGCGCTGACGATCCCTTCAATCCGTTCCCTCTCGATCGCGTCGGCGATGATGCTGGCGGTGGCATCGTCGGTGGCGGCGCAGTTGGTCGCGCCGGTGGAGCGCGCGGACCTCGAGTCGCGGCCGCTGGGTGTTCCGACGGTTTCGCGGGGTGATCCCGCGGCGAATACAGGGGTTGGCGGCGATTCGGGGTGGGTCCGCACGGGGCTCGCGCTCGGCGGGGTGATCGGATTGGTCCTTCTGACGCGCGTCGCGCTGGTGCGGCTGTCAAAGCGGTCGGGGAGTCTGGCGCTGTCGCTCGGCGGCGGCGGGCGCGCGCCGTCGGGAGTGCTCGAAGTGCTCGGGAGGTTTCCGGTGGCGCGCGGGCAGACGCTCGTGCTGCTGCGGATGGACCGGCGCATCCTGCTGCTGTCGCAGTCGGCCGCCGGATGTTCAACGCTTGCGGAGGTGACGGACGCGGACGAGGTGGCGTCGCTGCTGCTCAAGACGCGCGACGAGGAGGGGGCGACCAACGCGACGCGGTTCAATGAACTGCTGCACCAGATGGAGAACGATCCGTCGATCATCGGCGCGGAGCGCGGGGAGACGGTCGATGAGAGCGGGTTGCGCGGCAAGTTGGCGCGGTTCCGGGAGGTGCGGGCGTGAGAGGCTTCGCGTATGGAGTCCGCGCGGTGCGGGAGGAGGCGTGTCGGTGCGCGCGGGTGCGTGCGGCCGGG
>JAGVLZ010000356.1 GCA_020054055.1 Phycisphaerales bacterium | reverse complement strand
CGTTCATCGCGCAGTGCTGGTCCGGCTCGTGGCGTCAGGAGCCCGCGTGGATGCACGACCTGCGCCCGCTCAGCCGGGGGATTCTCGAGCAGTTGCTCGAAGGGTACGACGACGACCAGATCGCCGATCGGACGGGGCTTTCGTATCACAGCGTCCGCGCTCACCTCAAGCGGCTGTTCCGCGATGCGGGTGTCCGAAGCCGACTGCACTTGATGCAGGCCTGCCGGCCGGCGGAGCCCTGTCAAGGGCTGATCGTCGAGATCCCGAGCGACGAGGCCGCGCGCCTGGCGACCGGCTGAGTGAGAATCCGGCGGCCGTTCGGCAGCGGTACACTTGCTGCGCGTGGACGCGAGCCATGATCCATCCCTGACGCCCCCCGCGAAGCAGGGGCATTCCTCCGGCGGTGCGGTCAAGCCCGACGCCTCGACTTTTCTTTCGAGCAACGTCGGGAACTCGTCCACCACGCAGGCGCCGCTCGACCCGCAGGCGCACGATCAGATGCTCGCCCGGCTGGCCGTGGAAAAAGGGTTCGCGACGGAGCCCGAGGTCGATCGCTGCAAGGAAAAGTCCAAGGGCAAGTCGCTCTTCGGGCGTCAGAAAACGCTCGGGCAGACGATGGTTGAGTTGCAGGCGCTCACCCCCAATCAACTCGATCGACTCGAACTCCTCATCACGAATCAGCGCACGGGCCGCAGCATCCCCGGCTTCAAGATGCTCGGCAAACTCGGGAAGGGGACGACCGCCACGGTCTACAAGGCTCGGCAACTGAATCTCGACCGCCTCGTCGCGATCAAGGTTCTCCCCGCGACGGCGATGAAATCCGAGAAGGCGGTGCAGGCGTTCTACGCGGAGGGGCGTGCCGCGGCGCAACTGAATCACAAGAACATCGTGCAGGCCTTTGACGTGGGTCAGTGGAGCAACTTCCACTACTTCGTGATGGAGTACGTCGAGGGGAAGACGGTTCACGAGTTGCTCCAGGACGCCGGGGCGTTGGAGATGGAGCAGGCGCTGGACATCGCGATCGCGTCCGCCGAGGCGTTGAAGCACGCGCACGAGAAGGGGTTCGTGCATCGCGATGTGAAGCCGAAGAACATCATCCTGGACGCTGAGGGGACGCCCAAACTTGCCGACCTCGGCCTCGCTCGCGTCATGGCCGATCGTGAAGCCGGGCTGGCGGAACGCGGGCAGGCGCTCGGCACTCCTTATTACATCTCGCCCGAGCAGGTGCGGGGCGAGGTCGAGATCGGTCCCCCCGCCGACGTCTACGGCCTCGGCGCGACGTTCTATCACATGGTCACCGGCCTCCCCCCCTTCACGGGCAACGATGCGCGCGAGGTGATGGACATGCACCTGCACGAGCGGGCGCGACCCGCGGTCGAACTGGCCCCGAAGACCCCGCCTGGATTGAGCGAGGTCATCGAGAAGATGCTGAACAAAAAGCCGAGCGACCGCTACGCCGATTGCGAGATCCTGCTGCTCGATCTTCAGGCGTGGAAAGCGGTGTACACGCTGCAACGCGGGGAGATTGAAACGGGGCGGGGGGGTTGAGTTTGCAGGTCCGACGCCAGCGGCTAGGCTCTCGCCCATCATGAAGCCCCGCAAAGCGGCGTATGTCGTCCATCGCTGGTTGGCACTGATCGTCAGCCTGCAACTGCTCGCGTGGAGCGTGGGCGGGCTCGTGTTCAGCCTGCTTGACATCAAGGCCGTGCGCGCTGAGCGCGGCATGGCCGAGCATCACCCGCCGCCGCTCCCGTCGGCGGAGCGCCTGGCACCCCTGTCCGTCATCGGCGATGCCCTGTCGGCGGCCAACATCGACCGAAACAAGGTGATGTCGCTGACCCTGAAGAATGCCGGCGGCGGCCCAATCTGGATCGCTTCCGACAGCGACGGGGTTGCGATTCTGACCTTCGATCCTGTGTCGGGCGCTCCGCTTCCGCGTCTTTCACCCGACGGGGCGATGGCCGCCGCGGCGCGCGACCGCAGGCTGGCGACGCGTGGGGTCTCGGCTGAGTTGATCGAGGCCGATCCGCCTTTGGAATACCGCGGCAAGCCTCTTCCGGTGTACCGGGTCGAACTGGAGGGCGAGGAGCGCCTGACGATCTACATCCACGCGCTGACCGGCGAGGTCATGGCGCGGCGAAACCGGGCGTGGCGGGTCTTCGACTTTTTCTGGATGCTCCACATCATGGACTACCGCGAGCGCGAGAGTTTTAATCACTGGCTGCTGACCGGGGCGAGCGCCCTCGCGGTTTTCACCGCGGCCAGCGGGTTGGTGCTGTGGGGGTGGCGGCTTGCGCCCCGGTCGACCGCCGCTAGATCACACCAGCCGCCATCGCCCCGGCCATGATGAGCAGCATCACGCCGACCCATCTGCGAACCCCGGTCAGAGTGACCTTTTTGACGAGTCTCGCGCCGATGATGGAGCCCGCGAACGCCGCCACGCACGCCGCGATGACCACGATCACACTCCCGCGCTCGTTCAGCAGCGCCCGATCGCGCGAGAAGAAACTCAGGCCGTAGACCGCGAGCCGGGAGAAGTCCACCATCACCGCGGTGGCGACGCCCGTGGCGATGAACTGCTCCTTGGTCAGCCCCGCGCGGATGAGGAAGGCCGAGCGGAGCGCCCCCTGGTGGCCGCTGAGACCGCCGAAGAAGCCGGAGAGCGCCCCGCCGAGCGGCATCCACTTTGTGGGCACGGCCCATTTCTCGAATCGTGGCGAGAGTTCGAGGCTGGCGAAGAGGGCGATGATCGCCGCGATGATGAGTTTGACGATGGTGATGCGGCACGCGCGTCCTGCCAGTGCGTACTCATGCACGGGTTGCAGGAACGCGAGGGTCGTCAGCAGCCACGCGCCGATGAAGGCCGCGATCACGGCGGGCGGGCCGAAACGCACGAGGGTGCGGGCATGAACATCGCGGCCGACGAGGGCGAGCTTGAAGAGGTTGTTCGCCAGATGAACGACCGCGGTGGCGGCGACGGCGACCTCGATGGGATAGAACGCGGCGAAGGCGGGGAGCAGGAGCGTGCCGAGGCCGAAACCGGAGAAAAATGTCAACGCAGCGGCGAGGATGGCGGCGGTGCAGACGACCAGCGCGGTCATCATCGCACCCCGGCCGCCCCGGGACTGGCCTTGCCTGTCACCCATGCATCGGCGATGCGGATGATTCGCTCCTCCGCCTCGCGGATCGCGGTGAGTTGGACGCGGTTGGGCTTGTCGTTCGTGATGATCGAGAAGATGAGGCGTCTGCCGGTTTGGCCGTCGGTGACGTAGCCGGAGATCGAGGAGACCCCGGAGAGGTACCCGGTTTTGGCTCGGACGTCGTTGACGAGCGGATTGCCTCGGAAGCGCTTGCGGAGGGTTCCCTCTTCACCGGCTTGGGCCAGACTTGCGAGGAAAGCATCGCCCGTCCGCGGATCGTCGGCCATGGCCTTCAACCACAGCGCGAGCATCCGGGGCGTGACGCGGTTGTTGCGGCTCATGCCCGAGCCGTCCGCGACGGTGAAGGAGCGGCCCGCATCGATCCCAAGGTGCTCCTGCAAGACCATGCGCATGACCGCCGACCCGTTGGTCCAGGAGCCGGGTGCGTTGGTGACCTCGTGGCCCAGGCGCTTGATGAGTGCCTCGGCGTAGAGGTTGTAAGAATCGACGTTGCATCGGCGCAGCACGGTCGCCATGTCGGTGGCGAAGGCGTGGATGACCCTTCCGCCGGAGAGGTTTTCGTTTGGATCGGCGACGCGGGCGCGGACGGGCTTCATCCCGGCGGTCGTCATGCGGTCGCTCAGCAGGCGCGCCATGTACGCGGGAATGTCGGTGAGCGAGACCTCGATGGGATCGTTGGAGAATCTCACATCGCCATGGATCACGATCCCCTTTTCGCCCTCGCGTGCGGCCCAGGCGGTGTGGTTGCCGCTCTTGACGCTCCGGGCGCGGTTGCGGATTTCGATCCAGGGTGAGAGGGGCTCGGTCTTCACTCCCGGCGGGCGTCCTGCCTCGCGCGGCTCGGTGAAGATGGAGATGAGGTTGGTGTGGAAGTTCAGGCCGCTGACTTCCGCGCAGTACCAGCGGTTCAACTGCTCCGCGGGCCAGGAAGGGTGGACGAACTGGCGGTCGAAGACGCGGTCGTCGATGACGACCTCCGTCCCGGCGGGGACGCCAGCGGTCTCGAGCGCCTCGACCCAGGTCGAGAGCACCCACTCGATTCCCTCGCGCGATTTCTGAAGGAGTTT
>JAGVLZ010000360.1 GCA_020054055.1 Phycisphaerales bacterium | reverse complement strand
TCTTCCGATCTCCGATCGGCGAGCACGCGGGCTTATCCCGGCATGGCCCGAGCAACATCTCGTCCGCGCCGACCACGCGCCCGTCGTCCAACTGTTCGCCAGGGCCGAAGTAGAAGCCGATCCATGAAACGCCCTGCGGCGAGAGCGCCGACCAGAACGAATCAACAAGCGCCTGCATGCGCGATTCGCGCGTGCCCACTCTAAGAACAACAACATTGGAATAGTCCCGGAGCGGGGACATCGCTCCACCTTCGGTTTAGAGCGTCGCGCTGGTGTAGGGCAGGAGGCCCATGAACCGTGCCCGCTTGATCGCCTGCGCCAAGAGACGCTGCTCGCGCGCGGTGCTCGACAGGCGCTTGCGGCTGAAGATCTTGCCGTTGGGGCTCATCATCCGCCGGAGGTTCTCGATGTCCTTGTAGTCGACGTAATCGACTCCCTCGCCGGACTGCTTGGTGATCTTGGGCTTCGGACCCGCGAAACGATTGAACTGCGTCATGGAATCAAGTTCCTCGTCCTGGACTACGCGGCCCGGCTCGATGGTCAGAACCCACCTGAAGAGCCGGGCGACGGGGGAGAAGACTATATCACACCCTCCGGCGGGTTTCCCGCCCCAAAACCCCCCGGAATCCCCGGCTACACTCAACCCCGCGATGCCCGAACCCGGCTCATCACTGCCGCCGAAATACAAGCCGAGCGACCACGAGTCGGCCGTGCGCTCGCGTTGGGAGGCTTCGGGGGCCTTCCATGCCGACCCGGCGCGGGTTTTGTCAGGGGAGAAGCCACCTTATTCCGTGTTCATTCCTCCGCCGAATGTGACGGCCCGCCTGCACCTGGGGCACGCGCTGAACAACACGCTCCAGGACATCCTCTGTCGCGTACACCGGATGCGCGGCTACGAGGTCCTGTGGATGCCCGGCACCGATCACGCCGGCATCGCCACCCAGACGGTCGTCGAGCAGCGCATCCTGAAGGAAGAGGGGAAGCACCGCACCGACTTTCAGCGCGACGAGTTCGTCGCCCGCGTGCAGACATGGAAGGATGAGTACGAGAAGGTCATCACCGACCAGTTGAAGGCCATCGGCTGCTCCTGCGATTGGGAACGCCAACGCTTCACGATGGATGAGGTGTGCGCCCGCGCGGTCCGCGAGGCCTTCTTCATCCTCTTCCGCGACGGCCTGATCTACCGCGGCAAGCGCCTCGTGAACTGGGACCCCGTCTCGCAGACCGCACTCGCGGACGACGAAGTCGAGATGGAAGAGGTGGACGGGTTCTTTTATTATCTGCGGTACCCGCTGGTGCATCCGAATGGAGCCGCGAGCGCCAGCGACCGGTCTTCTCCGGTGACGTGGTCCGAACTCGAGAAGCGCGGCTACCCCGGCGCCTCCGCACAGCCGCAAGCCCAGCAGGCCTGGCTGACCGTCGCCACCACGCGCCCCGAGACCTACCTCGGCGATACCGCGGTGGGCGTGAACCCGAAGGACCCGCGCGCGGCGGCGCTCGACGGATTGTTCTGCGAACTGCCGCTGGTGGGCCGCGTGATCCCGGTGATCGCGGATGACTATGTGGTGATGCCCGCAGCCGACCCAAAGGCGGAGGGGATCGACCCCAAAGCGAAGCTCGCCACGGGTTTCCTGAAAGTGACCCCCGCCCACGACACCAACGACTACGAACTCGGCCTCCGCCACAACCTCGACATCATCAACGTCATGGCCCCCGACGCCTCCATCAGCGACAAGCACGGCTGGACCGATGTCGGCGGCGCATCGGTGTTTCTCGGCCTTTCGCGCGAGAAGGCACGGGAGAAAGCCCTTGAAGAGTTCAAGCGCCTCGGCCTGCTGGAAAAAGTGACCCCCTACCGCCACTCGGTGGGCCACTCCTATCGCAGCCACGTCCCCGTCGAGCCCTACCTGAGCGACCAGTGGTACTGCAAGGTGACGGATGATCGGCTGCGGGGTGCGGCGCTGCGGGCGATGGCCGCGGAGCAGCGGAGTTCTTCTTCTGCCTCTTCTTCTTCTTCTTCTTCTTCTTCTTCTGCCTTTACTACCCCTTCTAGTGGCACGGGTTTGCAACCCGTGTCTACCCCCGTGTCTACCCCCTCCACCTCTCCCGGAATCGGGCGCAGCCTGACGATCCACCAAGGAAACCTGCCGCACTGGCAACAAGGCGGCGAGACCTACTTTGTCACGTTCCGAGTCAAGCGGGGCGTCCTCAGCGAGCCGGAACGCCGGGTGGTCTTGGACGCGTGCGCGCATTGGCACGCCGATCGCGCGACGGTTCTGCTCATCGTCGTGATGCCCGATCATGTTCTCCTGCTCCTGACCCCTTCGAAGAGAGATGACGGCGAGTGGCATTCGTTGCAGGACCTGATGCAGAGCATCAAGCGCCACAGCGCTCGAGAGATCAACAAGGCGCGCGGCGTGGAAGGGGCGCTCTGGCAGGACGAGTACTTCGATCGCCTGATGCGCGACGACGAGGAGTTCGCCGAAAAGTGGAACTACATGGTCCACAACCCGGTGCAAGCGGGGATCGTGAGACTTCCCGAGGAGTACCGGTTCACCTATTCGCCGCGGCGTCACGACGACGAGCCGGAGGGGCGTTGGGCCGGCCGGGCGAGCAGGGTGCCGGTGCCGGGGGAGCAAAGGCAGAGTAGACACGGGTTACAAACCCGTGCCACTAGTTTTGGTACAGGGGGTAGAAAAGGCCAGGAAGAAGACAAAGACCAAGACGCAGGCGATGGGGCGCTCACGTTCTTTCCCGAGCGATACGCCAAGATGTACGAATCGTGGCACGAGAACCTCCGCGATTGGTGCATCTCAAGACAGTTGTGGTGGGGGCATCGGATCCCGGTGTGGCGATTTCCGTTGTCGTCGAGCCCGCTCCCACCCAGTTCATTCATCCTTGAGAGGTTGAAGAACTGGGAAGAGCTCGGCCGCGTGGCGATCATGGGGCGGACACTTGCGGAGTCCATCTCCAGCACGCAGGAAGACGATTATTTCGTGTGTGTGCGATCCGAGGACGACAGATTCGTGATCGACATGCTGAACTCGGAGGGGTTTGTGCAAGACCCCGACGTCCTCGACACCTGGTTCTCCTCCGCGCTCTGGCCCATCTCCACCCTCGGATGGCCTGAGCCTCGTCCGGACATGAATGGCCTCCTCGAAGCCTTCAATCCCTCCGCCGTCCTCGCCACCGCGCGCGAGATCATCACCCTCTGGGTCTCGCGGATGGTGATGTTCAACCGCTACTTCCTTTCGCCTTCCTTGCCTTCCCCTACTGCCTTTTCTACGCCCTCAAGTGGCACGGGTTTGCAACCCGTGTCTACTCCTTCTTTCTCCCCCGGCCCCGTCCCCTTCCGCGAGGTCTACATCAATCCCGTCGTGCAGGACGGCCACGGCCAGCGCATGTCGAAGTCGCTCGGCAACGGCGTCGATCCGCTCGACATCGTCCACTCCCACGGCACCGACGCCATGCGTCACGTTCTCTGCCAGATCACCACCGGAACTCAAGACGTACGCCTCGGCGTGGACCTCTCCTGCCCGCACTGCGATCACGCCTTCGAGCCGGTGTGGATGACCAGCCCCGCCGGCTACAAGGTCGCCTCCCCCAATCAGACCTGCCCCGCGTGCAAGAAAAAAATGGTGAGCGCGTACGGCGTAGCGACGGGGAGTGTGAAGGCGACAGCCGAGACGCCGCAGGCAAGGAACTCTTCGACGCGCTTCGACGTGGGACGGAACTTCTGCACCAAAATCTGGAACGCCGCCCGCTTCGCGATGATGAATCTGGAGGATGCTTCTTCTTCCCTACCTCCTCTAGGTGGTATGGGCGTCCCGCCCGTCACTACCTCCTCTACTCTCAGCCTCCCCGACCGCTGGATGCTCTCTCGCCTTGCGCGCACGATCCGCGAGGTCGATGCCGCGCTCGCGGCGTACCAGTTTTCTCGATACTCGGAGGTGATGTACGACCTCTTCTGGCGCGACTTCTGCGACTGGTACCTCGAAGCGATCAAGCCGACCGTGAAGTCGAGCCCGGCGCAACAAGCCGTGCTGCACCGCACGCTTGATTCGATCCTGCGGTTGCTGCATCCGATCACGCCGTTCGTGACGGAGATTCTCTACAGCGCGGTGCGGCCGTTGGGTCGTGGCGATATTCCGGGGGTGCCGGGGCTGACGCTGCGGGATCACGAGATGCTCTGCCTCGCCGGTTGGCCCGAGGCGGAAGCGTCCCTCCTCGACGAAGAGGCCGAACGCGACTTCACGCGGTTGCAGGCGCTCGTGGACCAGGTCCGTCAGGTGCGCTCGGCCAAGGGGGTCGAGCCGAGGCGGAAGGTGACGCTGCACGCGGACGCGGAAACGGCGAAAGCCGTGGTCGAGTGGGGGGGGATCGTCGAGGTGCTGGCGGGGATCGAGAAGGTCGTGGTCGAGCAGGGCGGGGCGATGGATGCCCCCTTCCTCTTCGAGGGACGCGGCTGCGCCCTCTCCAACCTGATCGACGCCGCGGACCCGTCGGACGAGAAAGCCCGCCTCACGGAGGCCCTTTCGAGACTCGATAAAGACATCGGCGTGATCGAATCGCGGCTGAAAAACCCAGGATACTCCGCCAAGGCGCCGCCCCACCTCGTCGAGGAGACCCGGCAGTCGCTGGCGAAGAAACAGGCGGAGCGTGACGCGATGCGGTCGCGAATGACCAACCTCGGATAAGGGCTTTCACCACAGAGGCGCAGAAGCACAGAGAGGATGAAGATTGTGATGCAGGAGCGCACGCCGATGACTCGATTCCACTTGTCGCTGTTGATCTCGGGGATGGTCGCGACGGCGCTGCTGGCCTCTTGCGCGCCGCCGAAGCCCAGGACGGACGGCGAGGCCACGTCGACCTATCGCCCCGCGGCGTCCCCCTCGGGCGTACCCGCGACCGGCGGCGCGGCCGACGCCGTCAACCCCGAGATTCTCTCTCGCGAAGCATGGCGCTACACCACCGCGGAGGGAGAGATCCTCCGAACGACGCACTACCGCATTTACACGACCACGGAGGACAAGATCATCCGCGAGCGCATGGCTCTCTTTCAGGAGTACGCGCTCGCGCACTACCGCAGCGCCGTCACCACGCTGCCCGCCCCGACGACGAAACTCGACACCTACCTCATGAACAACCGCCCGCAGTGGGAGCGGATCACCAAGCAGTTGATGGGGCCGCAGGCGGAGGGGCTGCTGAAGATCCCCCGAGGCGGATATGCGTCGCGCGGCTTCGGCGTCTTCTACGACATCGGCCTCTTCGACACGCTCGCCATCGCCGGGCACGAAGGCTGGCACCAGTTCACCCAGAAGACCTTCAAGGAAACGCTCCCCGTCTGGCTCGAGGAAGGACTCGCCACCTACATGGAAGGTCATCGGTGGGAGCAGAATGTGCCGGTCTTCCGTCCGTGGGCCAACGTGCAGCGCTTCGATCAACTGCGCAAGGCCCAAGGGGAAGGAAAGTTGATGAGCCTCGAGGAGTTGCTGAGTTCGCGCCCCCAGGATTTTCTCGACTTCACCGACGGCCGTGTCCTCACGTTCTACGCGCAGTTGTGGGCGCTCGCGCACTTCCTGAGCGAGGGCGAGAACGGAAAATACGCCACGGGGCTGCGGCAGGTCGTGACCGATGCCGCCGAGGGGTGCCTTTCCGAAACCATCGCCTCGCGGTTAGGTGATCGCGCGGGTTCGATGCTGGCGACCCGGAACGGCCCGGCGATCTTCCTTGCCTATTTCAACTCCGATCTTGACTCGGCGGTGAGTGAGTTCGCGCGTTTCATGGATTCGCTGACGCAGACCGGCGCCCGTGGGCCGATTGTGGACGGGCGGTCTCCGATGGCTCAAGGTGGCCAATAACCGCCAAACTCGATCGCGGCCGACCCCTGATCAGCCGATCATGCATCATTCATAGGCTTTTTTGAGGTGGTTGACAGAACCGCTGCGGAAACGCCGCGTATCGAAAACCGAGGTCCATCGAAGATACACGCACTTCTTGTGGGCGGATTTCTTGCCCGAGGTCTGGGCGAAATGTATGATCCGTATGAACTGGAGGGGCATCGCGTCGCTTTGTCAAGGTGTCGCTCTGTTCTGAACCCTACCGAGAACGATCGGTAGGGGCTGTTGCACGGCCGATTGGTCGTGCAACCCAACCCGTGGCTTCCCTCTTACTCAACGCCCCGGGCTTGCAGCCATGCAAGCCTGGGGTTGTTTTTTTCCTTTTGGAATAGTTCTTGGTGTTTGGATCGCGTGAGGGTTCAGGCGGGCCGTTGACGGGCAGCCCGTCGGATCACGATCGCGAACCCGAGAAAAAGCATCACGATCAGGGCGAGCGTCAAGAACTCGCGCGTCGTGCCCGCCGAGCCGAGGGAGACAGCCGCGCTCCCCGCCGCCGTACCGAGCAGCGGTCCGACGGCATACCCCACGCCGATGAAGGCCTCGTGCTTCCCTCCCGCGTCCACGCCGGCCGAGCCAACCTCCATCGCGTAATAGAACGCCGACGCATAGATCGCCCCCATCCCCATGCCGAACAGGGCGAGCCCGATCGCCAACACCAGCGCCGAGGAGGACAAGAGCGCGAGCGACATCCCCGCAAGCAGCAGCACCGGCGGCCAGAGAAGGGTCGCGAAGCGCCCGTGCCATCCTCCCCACGCTCCCATGAACCAGAACATCCCGACGCGGCTGAGCATCCATGCGCTGGTGATTGGCGTCGCCCACGTCGGATCGACGCGCAGGCGCTCGCTCATGATCGAAGGGAGAAGCGGGTTCATCGCGGAGAAGGCGACGTAAGACAGGATCAGCAGCAGGCGGTGACACGAAAGGAGCCGCTTGAAGCGGGCTCTCTCGGCGGGCGGGTGAGCGTGGCCTGAGTCGCCGTGGGCCGCGGGTTCAGGGCGGAAGTACCAGATGAGCGGGATCGTCGCGATGTGCGACAGGCCCATGACCGGGATCGCCCAGAGCGCCGCCCCCGGCTCCTTCATGAACACCGCGATCGACCAGAAGGTGACGACCTGGCACGAGGCCCACGAGAGATTGAAGCAACCCGATGATCGGCGGAGGTCTTCGCCCGTGCGTCCCGCCGAGAGGAACGATTCGATGGTGGGCCACAGGACGCCGGTGAGGGGCGCGTACAGCCCGACGACGAGCCAGATGGCGATGGGATCGCGGAGGAGAATCGGCAGCGCGCACACAATCGTCAGCAACACATGCAGCAGCGCGAGCAGCGCCCGCGTGGAAAGGACGCGCCCCGGCCCCGCGAGCCTCCGCGTCAACGGCCCCGCCGCGAGCGCCGCGATGATGTACGTCACACCCTGGAGCAGCCCCAGCAGCAGCAGCGTCCCCGGCGTGAACCCGTACGCGCGCTCCGCGACGAAGTAGACGCCGATGAGCGCCGTCGTCGCCCCGAGGTTGTCCATCCAGGTCACGCCGGTGGTGGCCCAGAGGGGCGTGCGGCGTGATTCGCTTGGCGAGGTGCTCATCCCGGGGGTGTCCCTCGCGTGCTCATCCGTTCGATCGCACTTTGAAAAGGCGCGGATCGGATCGTAGCATGTCGCGCCCGCGTCCTCGGATGCGGCGATGGTGCCCGTAGCTCAACTGGATAGAGCGTCGGCCTCCGAAGCCGAAGGTTGAAGGTTCGACTCCTTCCGGGCACGCTTGCGGGTTGGGCTTGGCGGCGTGGGGCCGGAGAACGGGGGAGCGTGGCGGGCCGGGCAGACGACACCTGCTGACCGTGAGTTCGCTCTGCCTCCCCCGCTCCGACTCCCACCCAACGCCGCCTACACTCCTGGGCCTCTCTCCCTCTTTTCCGGAGTCGAGATGAACATTCCGACCACCCTCGGCAACTGCGGCGTCGACTTCGTCAAGCAACTCCTCCCCAACTTCGCCGCCGCAGGATTCACCCACGCAGCCGTCACCGCTCTCATCAGCGGCGCCGCCGCCGCCACCATCGCACCCGCCGCCATCACCGCACTCCTCTGCGGCGTCGCCTACATCGGCGTCAGTGGCCTCACCTCCCGCGCCGCCGCCAAAGACGCGCACAAACTCCAGGCCACCCTCAACATCATCCGCAAGCACGCAAAGAACAACGCCTCCTCCACGGAACAACTCCGGAACGAACTCGCCCGCGAAGGCTTCGACCTCTCCCAAGACCTCGGGGGCGTCCGCGAGCGCCTTAAAAACCTCGAAGACCTCGCCGCACTCCAATCCAAACCCGACGACGAGATCAAGTCCTTCCTCGAGCGCCACGAGTCCCTCACCATCTCCTTCGCGCGTTTCGCCGAGCAGAACTTCACCGAACTTGCCGCGCAGAATCTGACGCTGCGGAAGTCGCTCGAAGAACTCAAGGACGCCTTCGCCGAACTCGCCCCCGCGCTCCGTCTCCAGCCGCCCATCCACATCCCGCTCACCGATCCCGCGGACTCCAGCCTCGCGCGGCTCCGCTTCACCGCGCGCCGCGTCAAACT
>JAGVLZ010000200.1 GCA_020054055.1 Phycisphaerales bacterium | reverse complement strand
TGCTGGTGGCGATGTCGGGCGCGCTGATGGCGTTGCCCGCGATGGCGCAGGAGGCCGAGCCTCCGCCCGAAGCCCCTGCCGCCCCACCCCCGTCGCCTCCGGCGGACCTCGAAGATGCCGACACGAATCCCTACGAGGGTCGGCTGGTGAAATCGGTCCGGTTCGAGGGGCTGAAACGGGTGGGTGAGCCCTACCTCCAGAATCAGTTGCGCACCGCGCCGGGGCAGCCCCTGAACTGGAAGACGGTGCGCGAGGACCTGCGCCGGCTGGAAAGGCTCGGCGAGTTCCGCGACATTCAGGCGGACGTGCTGGTGGACCCCGACCTCAACGTCGTCGTTCGGTTCACCGTGGTCGAGGCCCCGCTCGTCAACGGGGTGGACGTCGTCGGCAACCGGCAGGTGACGGACCAGGATGTGCAGGCGGTGGTGCAGTCGAACATCAGCCTGACGCGCGGCATCCCGATCGACGACTACCAGATCGGTCGGGCCCAGCGCGCGATCGAGGAACTCTACCGCAACAAGGGCTACTACCTCGCGCAGGTGACAATCGACGAGAGCGAACTGGAGACCGAGGGGAACATCATCTTCCGCGTGCGCGAGGGGGAGCGCGTCAAGGTGACGTCGATCCGCTTCGATGGCAACGACTCCTTCGCGCCGCGGCAGGTCCGCACGGTGATGAAGACCACGGAGGCGTGGCTGTTCGACAAGGGGGTCATCGACGACACGGTGCTCGACGGAGATGTCGCGGCGATCGTGAAGTTCTATCTCGACCGGGGCTATCTCGATGTGCGGGCGTCGCGGCGGGTTCAGCCCAGCCCGAACGGGCTCGAGGCGATCATCACGTTTCTGGTCGAGGAAGGGCCTCTGTACACGCTGCGGAACGTCTCGTTCGTGAACGCCTCGCGACGCGCGGCGGGCGGGGATGGCTCGCCCACGGTCGTCTCGATCGAGCAGGCGCGGGGGCTGATGGAGGTCAAGCCGGGGGACGCCTTCAGCCAGAGCGCGGTGGATCGGTCCGTCAAGGCGGTGAAGGACGCGTACCTGAAGATGGGGTACGTCGACGCGACGGTGCGTTCGCTCTCGCTGCGCGTGCCCGACCAGGCGGCGGTAGACATGGAGATGTCCGTCGTCGAGGGGGAGCGATTCAAGACGGGGATGGTCTACATCCAGGGCAACGACCTGACGCAGCAGAAGGTGATCCGCCGCGAGGTGACGATCGAGCCCGATCGGTGGCTCGACGGGACTGAAGCGGAGTTCACCCAGCAACGCCTGCGCGAGATGCGGCTCTTCAAGTCCGACAAGGTGAAGGTCACGATCCAGCCCGAGGACCCGCGGAGCCCGGGCTCGCGCGACGTGCTGATCGAAGTCGAGGAGACGGACACCGGCTCGCTCGGATTCGGCGTGGCGGTGGGGTCGGACGCGGGGCTGGCGGGCGTCATCACGCTGAACCAGCGGAACTTCGACCTTGCGGACACCCCGGACTCCTTCGATGAGTTCATCCGCGGGCGCGCCTTCCGCGGCGCCGGGCAGACGTTCGTGCTGGCGGTCCAGCCGGGCATCAGGCAGTCGAACTATTCGTTGACGATCGTCGAGCCGTACCTGCTCGACACGAAAAACTCGCTCTCCTCGAGCCTCTACTACCGCTCGCGCAAGTTCAAGGAGTACGACGAGGAGCGGATCGGCACCCGCTGGAGCGTCGGCCGGCGCTTCGGCACGCGCTGGACCGGGGGTCTCGCTTTCCGCGGCGAATCCATCGATATCTCGGAGATCGACGCCGACTCCGCGGTGGACCTCTTCGAGGTCGAGGGGCCGAACTTCATCACGTCGATCGGCCCGGATATCACGCGCTCGACGCTCGATTCGCGTTCCCGCCCGACGAAGGGCACCTTCACCGAGTTCGGGATCGAGCAGGTGGGCGCGCTGGGGGGCGACTTTTCGTTCACGAAGTTCAACGCGGAGCACCAGGTCTTCTTCGCGATCGACGAGGATTTTCTCGGAAACAAGACGGTCCTCTCCTTCAAGGGGCGCGTCGGGTACATCCCGCAGGACGACGAGGCGCCGATCTTCGAGCGGTACTTCCTGGGGGGGCGCTCGTTCCGCGGCTTCAAGTACCGCGGGATCGGGCCGCTGGGCCTTGAACGGAGCGGCGCGGAATCGGACGACCACGTCGGCGGCGACCTTCTGCTCTTCCTGGGGACCGAGGTGGAGCGCCCGCTCTACAAGGACATCGTCTCCGCCATCGGGTTCATCGATTCGGGCACGATCTCGGACGATTTTTCGTTCGACGAGTACCGGTTCAGCGTGGGTGTGGGGCTGCGTCTTTACATCCCGCAGTTCGGCAATGCGCCGCTGGCGTTCGACCTCGCGATCCCGCTGAACGCGGACAAGCGCGACCGCGAGCAGGTTTTCTCGTTCAGCGTGGACCTGCCGATCCGGTGAGTCGGACTGTTCAGTTGCAGACTTCGCCGAAGTTGGCGAGGACGGTCGTCACGTCCCCGAAGTCGACGAAGCCGTTGAGGTTGGCGTCGCCCTGGATGCCGCGGGGGCCGGTCGCGCCGAACTGCGCGAGGACGGTGGTGACGTCCGCGAAGTTGACCAGCCCGTCGTCGTTGGCGTCTCCCGGGCAGGCGGGTCGGGCGCGGAACTGGCGCATCATCTCGTTGTCCTCGTGCTCGAGGATGTGGCAGTGGTAGGAGAAGAGGCCTGTGTGGTTCTCGAACCGTGCGATGACGCGCGTGACCTGCCCCGGCGGGGTCTGGACGGTGTCCTTCCACCCTTTTTCCTGGGGCGGGGGCAGGATGATCGGGCCGGTGGGGGTGGGCACGCCATCGATCACGACGAAGGACTGGCGGTTGAGCACCTGGAAGGAAACGAGGTGCATGTGCATCGGGTGGTTGACGTTGGAGCGATTGATCCAGGACCAGACCTCGGTGGTGTTGAGCCTCGGGGTTTCGGTGATGTCGTCCCACATGAGGTCGTTGATGGCCCACATGGTCTCGCCGTGGCCTTGCTGCTTGATGAAGTCGCGCTCCTGCGCGTTCATGCACATGAAGGGGACGGTGCGCAGGACAAGCGGGCGCTCGCGGAGGGCCGAGGCGGCGGGGATGAGCGTGATGGGGATGAGCGTGCCGGGGATCGGGTCGGTATCGCCGGGCTGCGCGCCGACGATGAACTTCATGACGTTAGGGACGACGCCCGCACCCTCTTCACCCGGGAAGGGCGCTGGTGCGGAGTTCTGGAGGATGACCTGCGTGCCTGGGTTCAGCCCCTCGAAGTCGATGATGGCGTCGGCGCGCTCGCCCGGGAGCAGGGTGATGGAGTTCTGCGGCACGGGGAACCCCAGCAGCCCGCCGTCGGAGCCGATCTGTGTGAGGAGCCGGCCGTTGGAAAGCGAGAGGGTGTAGGCGCGCGAGCCGGAGCCGTTGACGATTCGGAAGCGGTACTTTCCGAGATCGACGTTGAGGTAGGGCCAGACCTTGCCGTTGACGAGGATGAAGTCGCCAAGGAAGTGCTCCATCCAGATGTCGTTGTATTTCAGTCGGCCGTCCTGGAAGAAGGAACGATCCTGGATGATGAGGGGGACCTCGTGCTGGCCGCTCGGGAGGTTGAGCGCGTCCTCGGCGGCGTCGCGGATGAGGTAGGCGCCCGCGAGTCCCATGTAGACGTTGAGTCGTGAGAGGCCCAGCGCGTGATCGTGGTACCAGAGCGTCGCGGCGCGCTGGTTGTTCGGATAGTTGTAGAGGTTTGATACTTCGCCCGGCGCGAATGCGTCTTCGGGGTAGCCGTCGCTGTCGGCGGGGACGTGCCCGCCGTGGAGGTGCGTGACGACGAGCGGCGTCGCGCCGGTCACGTCCGGGCCGTGGAGGCATTCATCGACCGCGAGGTCGTGGGTCGTGAGCAACTGGTCCGCGTTGTCGCGGAGATCGTTGATCCAGGTGACGGTGACGGGCTGTCCTTCGCGCGCGAGGATGGTCGGGCCCGGGAAGGTTCCGTTGTAGCCGTAGACGGTTGTTTCGGGGAGGTCGCGGTGGAGTTTCTGCGGGAATCGGGTGATATCGATGTCGTAGTGGGCCGCGCCGCCCGCGACACCGGTGGTTGGCTGCGCGATGGGCGGGATCGGGAGCGCATCGACGAACGGGATGAGGCCGGGCGGGCATGGGTTGGGCGTGCAGGGGACGTTGTCACCCTGGTAGACGCCGTTCGATGCGGCGCAGGCGAGCGCGGTGGTCGTG
>JAGVLZ010000009.1 GCA_020054055.1 Phycisphaerales bacterium | reverse complement strand
CGGGCGAGCACGGCCGCGGCATGCACTTGAGCCGCATGGGCTGGCACTCGCGCATGGTGATCGCCACCTCGCTCAACAAGGCGTTCGCGTCGGCGAGATGGGACCTGCCGGGTGGGGCCGGGGCTTCCGTGATTCACTTTGTCGATCCGTCGCGGACGATGCGCGATGGCTATGCGTCGATGACCTTCCTTTCGTCGGCGATCTCGAACATGGTGCGCACGAAGAGCGATGCGGGAACGGTGCGCGAGCCGGGGATGGTGATGCCGCTCTACGCCGATCTGGTCAAGGACACGCGGCCGGTCGTGGCGATGTCCTACTGGAGCGGAGATGACTTCATCTCCGAGTCCCGCGGCGATCGGTCGGTGCTGGCAACGCTCGCGTCGATCCTCGGCGTGGGTGATGTGATGCCCTTCATCGGCGGCGCGATTGTCGGTGGCGCGATCGGCGCGAACGCGGCGGAGGAGCATATGCAGGATCACTCCGACGACGACCATCACGAGGACGCCGAGGATGAGGATGGGATGAAGGAAGAGGACTCGGCCGCCGAGGATCACAAGGAAAAGACGCCGTACTGATTCGGATGAACCGAAGCCGCGGAGCGGCGGAAGCCATTTGCCCCCGGCACGAGCCGGGGGACGCAGACCGCAACGAACTCTCTTTTTCAAGAGACGCGGAGCGGCGGCACGTTGGTACCGTGATTCGACTTTTCTCGGGTCTTTCGGCAGACGTTGGAAGCAACTAGCGGAACGCCTCTGCCGCCGCTCCGCGGCTCAAGAGGAGTGGTTGGTTCGGTATGCCCGGGCTGACGCCCGGGCCTAGTGGCTTTCGCCGCTCCGCGGCTGGGGTCATGCCGGGTAGGTGCTGCTCGTTCGATCTGTTTCCCAAACTGTCACCGCGCGGAGCGTGGCGCTGCCGTTGGATCGCGATTCGATGGGTGCGCGGAGGCGCTCGAAGCAGACCCGGGCGATGTTCTCGACGGTTGGGTTCACGCCCAGCGCGGCGGCGAACTCTTTCGTGTTCTCGTTCAGGTGGGTGTGGTCGTAAGGCTTGATGACGTGCTCGTGGACGAGCGCTTCGAGGTCGGTGAGCGAGAAGATCGGAGCGGGATCGAGGCGGAGGGCGACGCAGGGCTCGACGCGGTAGTTGTGCCCGTGGCCACTGGGGTTGTTGCACAGGCCGAAGGCTCGGAAGTTCTCGTCGTCGCTGAGCGCGGGTACATGCAGGCGGTGCGCGGCGGAGAAGTCGAAACTCTGGCGGAGGAGTGCGTGCGAGGTGTCGGCGGTCATCTCGATCGAATAGTAGGGGGTGAGGTTCCATCGCGCGCTGACAAGCAGTTCGCCGAGGCGCTGGGAAAGGGCCGCGATGATGCGGGGCATCAGCATCGCCGGGTCGGATTGCGGGGCTTCGCGGCAGGCGAGCGCGATGATGGGGAGGGCGGCATTGCGCACCGCGGCGTCGATCTCCTTGATATTGAGGAGGTAGCCGGTGACGGGATCGGGTTCGCCCTGGCAGGCGATGTGGAGTTCGTAGTAACGCCCGAGGCCGTGCATGGCGGGTGAGCCGCCGAAGCCGTTGACGGCGGGCAAGGAGGCCCCGGGGTCGTCGGCGGGGTTGAGGGAGAATCGGACCGTGCGGGTGAGGGTGTGCATGGATCGCGGGACAGGATAGAGGCTGGGGGCAACTGCGAAACTCGGAAGCCAGAATCGGCGAGCGAGTATCCGGGGGCGCCTATGATGATGTTCTCGGGGGCGTCGAAGGGAGACTGAGATGGGCCTGTGCTGCGCGAAGTCGAAGAGTCAGATGTCCGCTGGAGTTTGGACGGCGGTGTTGGCCGCGGTGCTTGTGCCGTCGTGGTTTGTTTCTGGGCAAAAGGACAAGCCCGCGGTGCCGGTGAGCGCGGGGGAGTCGGCACCCGTGTCGGGAACGGCGACGGGGTCGGTGCTTGATTTCACGCTGAACCGGATCGACGGCACGCCGCAGAGTTTGGCGGAGTACAAGGGGAAGGTGGTGCTGTTTGTGAATGTGGCGAGCCAGTGCGGGTACACGCCGCAGTACGAAGGGTTGGAGAAGTTGTACGAGGGGAAGCAGGACCAGGGGCTCGTCGTGGCCGGGTTCCCGGCCAATAACTTCGGCTCGCAGGAGCCGGGGTCGAATATCGAGATCGCGGAGTTCTGCTCCAGCAAGTTCGGCGTGTCCTTCCCGCTTTTCGAGAAAATCAGCGTGAAGGGTGAGGATGCGCACCCGCTGTACAAGACGCTGGCGGGTCAGCCCGCCCCCATCGGCGGCGAGCCGAAGTGGAACTTCACGAAGTTTCTCGTGGACAGGTCCGGTAAGGTCGTGGCGCGTTATGAGCCCAAGGTTCGACCCGATGATCCCGCGCTGATTGCGCAGATCGACAAACTGCTTGCAGAAAAGCCTTGACGGGGGCGGTTCCTGGGGCATGTTGAAGGGAGAGAAAGAGGGCTCTTCCAATGGGCTTTAAACATCTGAAGATTTGTCGGATTTTCAGCGCTGCGGCGATTGCCGTCCTTGCGGTGTCGATGCAT
>JAGVLZ010000295.1 GCA_020054055.1 Phycisphaerales bacterium | reverse complement strand
GCCGCCTCGCCATCCGCGCCGCGGAAAAGTGGCTCCTCGAGCGCATGACCCCCGAAACCACCGACGGACTCGGCGCCATCTTCCCGCCGATGGTCTACATCCAGGTCGCACTCCAGGCCCTCGGCTATCCGCGCGACCACCCGGTGATCGTCGAGGCGGAACGCCAACTCGACCGCTTCATCGTCGAAGAAGATCGCGAACCCAAGCACGTCCGAATCCAGCCCTGCTTCAGCCCCGTGTGGGACACCGGCATCGCGCTCTACGCGCTGACCGAAGCCGGACTCACCGCCTCAAACGATCCGCGCCTCGCACGCACCTGCGACTGGCTCCTCGCACGCGAAGTCAGCCACGTCGGCGACTGGGTGCGCAACCTCCGCCCCGAAGACCGCCCATCGCGCATGGGCCCCGGCACCCACCACGGCGCCTGGGCCTTCGAGTACCGCAACGACTGGTACCCCGACGTCGACGACACCGCGATGGTCTGCAAGGCGCTCTGGCGCGCCTCCAACGCTCGGGACGAGCAACGCGAGTCCCGTGGTCGCGCCGCAGCCCTCCGCGGCGTCCGCTGGATCCTCGCCATGCAGAACGACGACGGCGGATGGGCCGCCTTCGACCGCACGACCCACCGCGAGTGGATGGAGCACGTCCCCTTCGCCGACCACAACGCCATGCAGGACCCCTCCTGCGCCGACATCACCGGCCGCACCATCGAAGCCCTCATCACCTGCGGCATCGCGCGCGACCATCCCGCCATCCGCCGCGCCGTCGCCTATCTCAAGAAAGAACAACGCCCCCAGGGCTGCTGGTGGGGACGCTGGGGCTGCAACTTCCTCTACGGCACATGGCAGGCGGTCGGCGGGCTGATCGCCGCGGGAGAATCGCCCAACGCGCCATACCTCCAGCGCACCCTCGCATGGCTCCGCTCGGTGCGGAACTCCGACGGCGGCTTCGGCGAGAGCGCCAACTCCTATCTCGATGAGACCCTGATGGGCCGAGGCACGAGCACCGCAAGCCAGACCGCATGGGGCGTCACCTCGCTCATGTACCTGACCGAACCGAACGACCCCGCCGTCGAGCGCGCCATCTCATACCTCTGCGAAACGCAGTTGAAGAAGGACGCCCCCCCGCGCCCGCCGACCTTCCTCCACGATGAGCCCGCCGGCTCCTGGCGCGAGGAATGGTTCACCGGCACAGGCTTCCCCAAGGTCTTCTACCTGCGCTATCACCTCTACCGGCACTACTTCCCGGTGATGGCGGTGGCGCGGTATCTCAATCTCAGGCAGCGGCGCTAGGAATCCTCACGCAGAGGCGCAAAGACCGCGGAGTAAAAAATGAAAGGTGTGGTCAGGGTTCTTGCGGGGAGCGTCAGTACCTTGACATCTTTGCTCCCTCTTCTTCTTCTTCTTCTTCTTCTTCTTCTTCGCGGTCTTTGCGCCTCTGCGTGAGACTATTCCTCAAGCCGATTGACCACTCGATGAACGCCGTCCTTCAGGAGTTCCGCCCCGAAGTTGATCAGCAGGCCAAGGCGCTTGTCCGCTAGGCGCAGGTAGGTCAGCAGTTGCTTCTTGTGGACCGGCGCAACAGCCTCAACGGACTTGAGTTCGACGATCACCATTCGTTCCACGATGAGATCGGCGCGAAAGCCAACCTCGAGTTGGATGGTTTCCCACACAACCGGGATCGGCACTTCGATCTCGACGGCGAGCCCGCGCTTGCGCAGTTCGTGGGCCAGAACGTGAAGATAGACCGATTCGAGGAGACCGGGCCCGAGCGCTCGATGCACCGCGATGGCGGTGTCGAGGATCACGGAGGAGAGTTCGTTGTGGGTCATCGGTGGAGAGTATCTCACGCAGAGGCGCAAGGACCGCGAAGAGTCGCTGCCATGAACTCTGCCAGCGATCTCTGCGCCTTCGCGTGAGGCTCTGGTGGGATAGAGTAGAGGCATGAAACAGGAACTCGCCTTGGCCGTGCCGCTCTGGATTGCGCCGCTGGTGGCGGGCGGCGATACGCTCCTGCAATCAACGGTGTACGACGCCGCACTGGAGTGCGACGGCGGCGAGGTGCGGTTCGGGATTCGCCTTGAACGTGGTGTGACGGGCAGGGTGGATGCGTTTGTGATGAACGGTGAGGAAGTGATCCCCGTGCCAACTGCCGGGGTCGGAAAGGGCGGAATTGGCCTTGCCTTTGATTACTACGACTCCACGATCATGGCACGGTTCGACGCGGAGGGGGGTCTGAGCGGACAGTGGAAGAAGCGCCGCTCCGCCGACGAGTGGACAACGATGAAGTTCCGCGCCACCCCAGGCGGCCTGCGCACCATGGACTTCCAGATCATGCCGGAGTGGATCAGCGGCCGCTGGCGCGTGAAGTTCGCGGATGAAGCGGACGAGGCGGTCGCTGTCTTCGGCGGCGGGGATCGTCGAGACCTGCGCGGAACATTCCTCACGACAACGGGAGATTACCGCTTCCTCGCAGGTATCGCCGACAAGGACGCCCTCTCCCTCTCCTGCTTCGACGGCTCCCACGCCTTCCTCTTCAAAGCAGCCCTCCAGCCCGACGGCACACTCAAGGGCGACTTCTGGTCCGGCCCGACCTTCCACGACACATGGACCGCCGTGAAGGATGACAACGCCGCCCTCCCCGACCCCTTCGGCCTCACCAAGTTCACCGGCACCGCCGCCGAACTCGACGCCCTCGCCTTCCCCGACGCCTCCGGCACAACCAAGAAACTCGCCGACTTCCCCGCCAAGGCACGCATCATCGAACTCTTCGGCACCTGGTGCCCCAACTGCCTCGACGCCACCCGCGTCCTCGCCGACCTCGACAAAACATATCGCCACAAGGGCCTCTCCATCGTCGGCCTCGCCTTCGAGGTCACCGGCGACGCCGAACGCGACCGCAAACAAGTCGCTCTCTACGCCGAGCGCCACAACGTGACCTACCCCCTCCTCATCGCCGGCAAAAAGGACAAGGCCGAAGCCTCAGCCAAGTTCCCCGTCATCGACAAACTCCGCGCCTACCCCACCTTCATCTTCATCGACGCCAGCGGCAAAGTCCGCGGCGTCTACACCGGCTTCAGCGGCCCGGCGACCGGCGAAGAGCACGAACGACTGAAGCGCGCGCTCGAAGAAAAGGTTCTCGATATGTTGGAGGACTAGACGCTCGCAAAGGCCTTCAGGCCGAAAGCCTGGTAGTTCGTAGCCGGGGGCGGAGCGACGAGTCTTCGAGGAGCGCCGCCCCCGGAACGCGATGGCCCCAACCATCCCCGCACCCTGAAAGGGTGCAAGAACCGACCGCGGAGACAAGGCACCTCACTCCAGAACTTCACTCTCGATGTTCGCCTTCTCACCCGCAAGTTTCTTCTCGACATATTTCTTGAGCCAGGAGTCAAAGGATTTTCCCGCCGCCGTATCGCGCCCCGTGAACTCGATGCGCGCGATCTCCTGGTAGTGGACCGTCACCTTGTCGTCCGACTCCGCCGTCATCAGGCGAAGGTACGACTCGGCGAGCGTGCGCCCCGTGCGCCGGTCGAAGATGTAGCCCGTGATGCGCCGACCGTCGCGCAGTTCGAGGCAGATATCTCCCCGGTAGTCGAACGCCTGCTCCAACGCCGCAAGCAGCGCGGCCTCATCCTCACGCGACGCGACAAGGCCTTGAAGAGTGGGACGCCCGACGGGATCGGATTTGGTTTCTTGCGGCATGAAGATTTTCACCACAGAGGCGCAGAGGCACAGAGAAGAAAAGGAAGAGAATGATAGTGAAGTGTTCAAGGCAAGGATCGAACCGCAAGCCCCAAGCCCCAAGCCCATCCTCATCCCCCAAACGTCCGCCCCGAATGCGGGTCCATCATTTTCCAGGAGAGTGCTCTACATATTCGCGTGAGGACGGGCCACGCCATGTCTTCCTCGGTCATGGTGACGATGACCTGAGAGACCGGATCGTCGGGGCCGATCATGGGAAGTTGAAGCATGAAGCCGGGGCCGTAGAGCACGCCGAACGAACCGGAATCCTTCGAGCCGTCCGGGGAGGTATTGAAGTGCCCGAGTTGGGCGGTGACCTGCTTGTACGCACCGAGCGGGATGGTGTTGAGAATGGACGGAGTCTCCTCGCCTCCGACGTCGAGGACCTTGACGAGGATGATCTGTCGTGAACGCGCCACGCGGGAAGAGACTCCGGGGTTCGTGGGTCTGGGGTGGGGGAGGATAGTGGATGGGACGGGAATCCGGGGGCCCCTCCCTCACGGTCGGGGTTCGTCCGCCAGCATCGCGGCGTGGCGGAGGATGATCCGGATCTTCCCGTAGTGAACGCGGCCCCCGAGCGCCTCGTAGATCGGCGCCAGGCGCGCATCGTCCCGCCCCCGCGCAGTCTCGATGACGCTCGCGTATTCCTCATCGCTCACCCAGGCTCGGAGACTCTCGGGCCTCGCGGACGCGACGTAGTCGTCGAGGTATCCCCACGCGGTGCCGAGCGCCCGCCCCAGCGCCGCCGCCACGTCATCG
>JAGVLZ010000253.1 GCA_020054055.1 Phycisphaerales bacterium | reverse complement strand
CTCGATCGCCGCGGCGGTGCGCAGGCGGATGGAGCCTGCGAACGCCGGTGCGGCGAACGTGCAGACGAGCAGGATGGCGGTACTCAGTTTCATGCGGCGGGCGGTTCGTTACCTGTTCAGATTGGCCACGCTGCGGAGCGTTTCGTCGGCGGCGCGGATGACGTTCGAGTTCATCTCGAAGGCGCGCTGCGTGCGGATCAGTTCGATGAGTTCGCGCGTGGGATCGACGTTCGATGCTTCGAGGAATCCGGCTTGAAGTCGGCCGAGGTTCAATGTCGCCGGCTCGCCGGTGATGGGGGGGCCGGAGGCGCCGGATTCGACGTAGAGGTTCTCGCCGATCTGCTTCAGGCCCGCGGGGTTCACGAACGCGGCGATCTCGATCTGCCCTTGCTCGGTGGGTTCGGAATCGCCGGGCTGGAGGGTGTAGACGCGCCCGTCGGAGTTGATCGAGATGCTGATTGCGTCCTGGGGGATGGTGATGGTTGGCTGAAGGCGGCGCCCCTGGTCGTTCGCAAGCACAATCTCGCCGTCGAGGTTGAGCGTGAAGTTTCCGGCGCGGGTGTAGCCGATGCCGTTGGCGCCGCGGGCGTCCTCGATCTGGACCTGGAGGAAGCCTTGGCCGTCGATCATGATGTCGAGGGGGCGTTCGGTGGCGATGGGGGCACCCTGACTGAAGTCCAGCTGCGTTCCCGAGACGCGTACGCCGAGGCCGACATAGAGGCCGGTGGGTCGTTTGTCGCCGTTAGCGTTTTCGACGCCCGGGAGCATTTTTTCCTGGTACAGCAGGTCCTGAAAGTTCACGCGGCTGGCCTTGAAGCCTTCGGTGTTGACGTTCGCCAGATTGTTGGCGATCACGTCGAGGTCGGTGTTGAGGGCCGAGAGGCCGGTGGAGGCGGAATGGAGTGCGATGAGCGCCATGAAGGGGGTCCTGGGGGCTTGGGGCTTGAGGGCTTGGATGCGCTAACTGGTTCGTCCGAGGCCGTTGATCGCTCGGTCCATCATGCCGTTGATGTAGGAGATGACGTTGGTCGAGTTCGCGACGGCGCGGCCGGCGCTGGAGATGGCGTTCATGGTCATGATCGGGTCGGTGCCGGAGGTCTCGAGGAACTCCTGCATGATGCGTCCGGTGGCGGGGAGCCGATCGAGCGTCGTACCGAGGGGAGCGCGGAGCAGACCATCGCCCGCTTTCTGGAGTCTGGTCGGTTCGCGCACGGTGACGAGCGCGAGTTGGGCGACATCGGAGCCTTCCTGCGTGATCGCGCCGCTGGGGCGGATGTGGACGGGCTTCGTCGGGTCGATGTTGATCGGCTGGTTGTTGGCGTCGAGGATCGGGAGGCCGGTGGTCGCGGAGACGAGCAGGCCGTCCGGGCCGAGCGTCATGCGGCCGTCGCGCGTCAGGTGCATCCCTTCCGGCCCTTCGCCCGCGCTGACCACGAGAAAGCCTTCTCCTTCGATACCGATATCGAGCGGCTGGCCCGTGCGTTCGAGGGGGCCGCTCGACATGTTCAGGCGCATCGCGACGGGCATGACCCCGCCGCCGAGGCGTTCGAGCAGTTCGTTGGAGGGGAGCGAGCCGAGGTGATCCTCCCGACGGGCAGTGAGGCGCTCTCGGACGGCAAAGACGTCGGGCTTGAATGCGGTGGTGTTCACGTTCGCCAGGTTGTTGGAGAGTGCGTCCTGCTTCGCCATCTGAGTCGAAAGGCCGGACGCGGTGAGGTACAAGCCGTAGTTCACGATTGGACCCTCAGGAGGGAGGCGAGCGAGAGATCGGACTCATCCGCGTGAATGGTCTCGGACTGCGCGGCAGCCTCGGCGTGCATCGCCGAGGCGATCCGCGCAAAGGCGAGCAGGCGGCGGCCCAGTGTTTGCGCATCGGGGAGCGCAAGGGGTGCATCCTGCACCGTCTCCGCATCCATTTGTTCTTCCACAATCGCCGATCCGTGGCGCATGACGGCACTCCTTGCCAAAGGTCCGGTGGTGACATCACAAGGGGCGTGCCAAGTCGGGGGTCGATTGCGGCGAGCGCACTGGCGGGCAAGCCGCCAGCGGCACCCCGAGCCGCGAGTGGCACCCAGAGTCGGACGGCGAGTTATCCGACCTTCGTGCCGCGCAGGCGTTGCGCATTCGCGCAACGCGCGCCGTTCCGTCGATAGGTGTTGTCCGATGTCGCCGCGCCCTGACGTTCCCGAAGCCTTCGCCGAGCCGTGCCGGGCGTTCCTCGCGTTCGTGCGCGTGGAGTGCGGGCTGGTGGACAACACCCTGGCGGCCTACTCGCGCGACCTGCGCGACCTGCTGAACGACCTGGAATCGTGGGGGGTGAAGTCGATCCATGCGGCCTCGCCACGCGACCTGATCCGTCACATGGCGGAACTGCGGTCGCGGCGGGAACTCTCATCAGCATCCATCGCGCGCCACCTCGCGACGATCCGCATGTTCTTCCGCTTCCTGGCGTCCAACCGCGTGATCGAGCAGGACCCCACCGACCTGCTCGAACGCCCGACGCAGTGGCAGCGCCTGCCCAACCTGCTGTCTGCCGCCAATATCCGCGCCCTCCTCGCGGCCCCCGAACTGCACGCGGCCCTCACGCTCACGCAACCCGGCGAGGAACGCGGCCCGCCCCTCTGGATGCGGGACAAGGCGATCCTGGAGTTCATGTACGCCTGCGGGCTGCGCGCTTCGGAGGTCGGGACGCTCGAACTCAACTCCGTCAAGCCCACGCTTCGCGCCGCGATCGTCACCGGCAAGGGGAACAAGCAGCGGATGATCCCCTTCGGCAAGCCCGCGCTCGCGGCGATGGAGCGCTACACCGAGCGCTGCCGCGCGCAACTGGTGAAGCCCGACGGGCGCGACAAGGGGAAACTCTTTCTTTCACGCACGGGTCGGCCGCTGGAGCGCGTCGCCATCTGGCAGATCGTGACGCGATATGCGGCGCTCGCGGGGCTGCACAAGGTGCATCCCCACATGCTGCGGCATTCGTTCGCCACGCACATGCTCGTTGGCGGGGCGGATTTGCGAGTGGTGCAGGACCTGCTGGGCCACTCGAACATCGCGACGACGCAGGTCTACACGCGCGTGGATGGGCCGCGGCTGAAGGAAGTACACCGGAAGTTTCATCCGCGGGCGTGAGAGATCTTTTTCACGCCGGAGGCGCGCTGAAATCGAAGGCTCATCGCGGGGCGCGGCCTCAGTTCCACATCACCCCATTCGGCGCCTCAGGGTCGTGCTGCAACCGCGCCCGATCCAGCAGTCGCTTCAACCTCCCCAACTCCTTCTCCACGATCTCGCCGCGCCGAAAAATATCACCCTCCGACAGCAGCCGGTACTGCACCGGCTTGTCGTTCAGCACGCTCAGCGTCACCACCTCGAGGAGCGCCGGCGTCGGCACCTCCCGGCTGTCCAGTTCGCTCAGCACCGATTGCACCGACGCCAACTCCGGCAGCGGCTCGGCGCGCAGCGAGGTCAACAACCCATCCCGCAAAATAAACAGGTCGTCCTCTTCCTTCTCATCCGTCTCGATCGGCTCCAGCGTCGCCGTGCGGTACAGCCGCTTCTCGTCCGGCGGCATCTCCTGCCTGATCCGCGCCCGGCACACGCCCTGCATCAGCACGTTGTAGTTTCCGTCGGGCAACTTCTGGTGCTGCGCGATCTTCCCGAGGCACACATGCCGACGGATCGGCGGGTTCCCGTGGTATTCCTTCTTCCACGCGTTCCCCTCGAACACCGCCATCGCGATGAACCCCGACCCATCCAGCGCTCGCTCCACCATTTGCTTGTACCGCGGCTCGAAGATGAAGAGTTTCAGCAGCGCGTGCGGCAGCAGCACCACCCCATCAAGCGGAAAAAGCGGGAAGGGCTTGCCGAAGTTCACCTGGATCGACGATCGCTCCACCGACATGCCAGCATGGTAGGCCCGAGCCCCGCGCGGAAAAAAGCCCACGGACGCGGGGCCCGTGGGCTTTCGTGACTTCAGAGAAGGATCAAACTGGCTTACGCGCGGCGACGGCGGATGCCGACGAGGCCGGCCACGCCGACGAGCGCGAGGGTGCCGGGGGTGGGGATGAGGTCGCCCGAGACCTGCACGTTGTCGACACGGTTGGTGCCGGCCGTGGCGCCGTCCACCTGTGAGATCAGGCGGAAGACGAGGCTCGCCACACCGTCGGTACCGGTGCCGCCGATGTTGGAGAAGGTGTACACCGGGAGCCGCGATCCGCCGCTGGTCCAGGGACCGCCTCCGGCCGCGTCGTTGGTCAGGACGGTGTAGTTGTCCATCAACGTGGAGAACGCGCCGCCGTTGATGCTCACCGCGAGGTCGAACGTCGCGGGGCCGGTGCCCGAGCGCGTCTGATCCCATGTGATGCTGATGTTCTGATACCCGGTTGTGCTGGTCGAGAACTGGTAGTACTCCCCGGTGTTCCAGCCGTTCGACGAGAATGACTCGAACGAACCGTTGCCAACTGGGTTCGAATAGGTTCCGCCGGTCGTGCCGGTCGCCTGCGAGGTGAGCGCGAACACGCCGCCCTCGGCGGTGTGCGGACCCGCGGTCGCGGGAACGCTGTTCTCGAAAGTCCACAGCGCGAGGTCAACCGGACGGGCGCTCGCCATTCCGGCCAGCGACAGAGCCGCAACGGCTCCAAAAACAAAACGCTTGTTCATCGACGTGTCTCCTTCTCTCGGGATATCTCTTCGCCTCACACCAAGGCCGATCGGACCTTTCGGACCTCGCGAGCCTCGTTCAGCCGACGACCGGCAGTTCGGTCAAGTCTCTCTCTCCTCCCAAACCGGGCGGCGGCTGCCCAACCGATCTTCCTGACGGCCGGGTGTTTCAGGATACCACCACATTCTCCCGCGCCAAGGCCGTATTCGCATGTCTAGCAGAAATCAAGAAAGTACCTAGCGCATTCTTCGTGGTTTGTTCGGGTTGTCATCGGATGCAACGACTTCCGAGGCGACGGCTGTGAAGTTGGGCAAACCCCATCGTCAGTCCAGCGGGTTCGGCCTGAACAACTTCACGTTGTCCAGCGCCCACTGCTTCTCCGTGAAGTTCCCCCCGAGGTCGCTCGCCTTGGCCCGATTCGGCCGGGCGGCGGTCAGCGAGATCGTGGTCTTGGCATCCAGATTGTCGATCATCGCTATCAAAATCGCCTCCGGCGTCGCCGGATACTTCGCCGCGCCGAAATCCGGCTTCCCGTGGTGCGAGATGATGATGTGCTGCAGGACGGTGATGGCGTGCTTGGGGAAGCGCGCGCCGGAAGTGCGCATCGCCTGCTGCGCCTTGTCGTGCAGCATGATCGCCCCGTCCACGATGTGCCCGATCAGTTCCCCGCGGTCGGTGTACGCGAACGCGCCGTCGAATGAGATCTCTCGCGTCTTCCCGAGGTCGTGCAGGAAGAGGCCGATCAGCACCACGTCGCGGTTGATCTTCGGATAAAGCGGACAGATCACGTTTGCGAGATTCAGCAGCGTGAGCGTGTGCTCGAGCAAACCCCCGAGGTAGGCGTGGTGCATCATCTTCGCTGCGGGGGCCTGCTTGAACTGGCCGATGAGCATCTCATCGTCGAGGTACGCCCGCACGAGCGCCTTTATCGCGGGATGCTGGATCGTCGCCAGGAGCGCGTTCAACTCCGAGAACATCTCCTCCACGGGCCGCTCGGACGCGGGGAGCAGGTCCCGCAACTCATCCTTCGAGGGCTCGATCGGCTCGATGCGGTCGATGATGAGTTGCAGTTCACCCTTGAAAGGCTGCGTCCGCCCTTCCGCGTAGACGAACCCCTCGGTCGGCAGACGCTGGAACTCTTCCGGCGGCATGCTCCACCGCCGCGCGGGGGCCGTCCCCGACTTGTCGGACAGGAGGCACGCCAGGTACGGGTCGCCGTTCTTCGTCACGGCCAACTGCGCGTTGGCGATGCAGAAGTTCGCCGCAAAACGCTCGGTAGTGCTGAAATCGCGGATGAACTTGCGGGTGGGAATGGAAGGGGCTGCGGCGGCGGCGTTGGGCATTGGGGTCTCAAAGGAAAAAAAGACAACTCACCCCCACGACGGGCCGAGCATCCTACATCACCGACAACGATCGCTCCCCGCTTTCGTTTCCACTGTCCGCTTGCCTCTTTCCGTTGTCCGCGTTCCGCTGTCCGTTTTTTCTCACCCCTCCACCTCAAACAACCCCCCACCCTCATCGCTCGGCGCCGCCACCCCGACATACCGCGCACCATCCGCCGTCAGCATCCGACCGCGACGCGTCCGCGCAAGGTAACCCGTCTGCAAAAGGAACGGCTCAACAACATCTTCCAGCGTCTGCCCATCCTCCCCCATCGTCGCGGCGACCGCTTCCAGCCCCACCGGCCCGCCGCGATAGGTCCCCCCGATCACCTTCAGGTACGCGCGGTCCAGATCATCCAGCCCCAACGCATCAACACCCTCCAGCGCCAGCGCCTCATCGACCACTCGCGGATCAACCTTCCCCCCTGCCCGCACCTGCGCGTAATCACGCACCCGCCGCAACAGCCGATTCGCGATCCGCGGCGTGCCCCGGCTCCTTTTCGCGATCGACTCCAGCGCTCCCTTCGTCGCCGTCATCTGCAACAGGTCCGCGCTCCGCGTCAGGATCACCAGCAACTCCTCCGGCGGGTAATACTTCAAGTGATGCACCAGCCCGAACCGGCTCCGCAACGGCGAAGACATCAGCCCGGCCCGCGTCGTCGCCCCGATCAAGGTAAAAGGCTTCAGCCGGATCGTCACCGTCCGCGCGTTCATCCCCGAATCCACCGCAACGTCGATCTTCCAATCCTCCATCGCCGGATAAATGAACTCCTCCACCGCGATCGGCAGCCGGTGCACCTCGTCGATGAACAGAACGTCCCCGGCCTTCAGTTTCGTCAGCGCCCCCACCAGTTCGCTCCCCCGCGTGATCGCCGGGCCGCTGGTGGTGTGCAGGCTCGACCCCATCTCGGTCGCGATGACATGCGCCAGCGTTGTCTTCCCCAACCCGGGCGGCCCGTGCAGCAAAATATGCTCGACGCTCTCCCCCCGCTCCTTCGCCGCCGCGATCGTGATCCGCAGCCGCTCGATCAACTCCGTCTGCCCGACGTACTCGCTGATCTGCTTGGGCCGGAGCGAGAGCGCCAGTTGCTCCTCCTCGGGAGTCAGCGTCTGGGCCGCGATCCATCGCTGCGTGGTCATGGAAAGAGTCTATCGTGGCACGGGTTTTCCAACCCCGTGTGCTTCGAAGTCGCTCAACAACTCACGCGGTCCGGCCACCCTTGCCTCTGCGACCCTTCCCGTTCCGCTTGCCATTCGGAAGTTCATCAACCGAAACAATCAGCATCACGTCCGCGCGTTCCGCCCGACCGCCTTGATGAAGAAAATGGACCGTGTGCTGCCCCTTCGCATGCGCGAGCACTTCGGGATGCTTCACGGGGAGGCTTCGCCCGTCCGCGAGCCGAAGCGCGAATGGGACGAAGGGCCGCGTGGCGTGAAACTCGTTGATGTCTTCGAGCCGCACTATGATTCTCCGATCGAACCATGCACGCGAGAATCGCGGGGTTCCTTTCCACTGTCCACTTTTCTCTTTGCCCTCTGCGTTCCCCGCGCCTCCGCGTGAGATATCTTCAAGCCATGCCCTGGTCCCCCACCCTCCTCCGCACCGGCTCCTTCCGACTCGACGCCGGCTGCATGTTCGGCCTCATCCCGCGCGTCGTCTGGATGAAATGGTTTCCACCCGGAGTGATCGACGACGCCAACCGAATGCCCCTCCAGACCAACTCGCTCCTTCTCGAATCGAACAACAAACTCGTCCTCGTCGAAGTCGGCATCGGCGACAAAATGTCGCCCAAAGAGCACCAGATGTATGCGCAGGAGATGACGCCGTCCGGGGGCGGAAAGCCCCGCACCATCCTCGACGCCCTCCAAGAAGTGAACGCACGCCCCGAGGACATCTCCGCCGTCATCTGCACCCACCTCCACTTCGATCACGCCGGCGCCCTCACCCGCCTCGACCCCTCGGGGGGGAACGATCCCGAGCGCCCCATCCTCACCTTCCCCAACGCCGAGATCATCTCCCAGAAACAAGAGTGGGACGACGCCATCGCCGGCCGCTCCACCATGAACAAGACCTACCTCCCCAACCATCTCAACCCCGAGGTCCGCGAGCGCCTCCGCCTCATCAACGGCAAGACCGAAGTCTTCCCTGGCATCACCGTCACCATCGTCCCCGGACACACCTGGGGTCAGCAGGTCATCAAGATCGACACCGCGCGCGGCCCGGTCGTCTTCTGTAACGACGCCATGCCCACCGCCCTCCACTGCCGCCCGACCACCAACCTCGCCTACGACGTCGAGCCGTACACCAGCATGATCGAACGCGCCAAACTCCTCGAACGCGCCGCCGCCGAGAACTGGACCCTCGTCCTCGACCACGAGCCGAATCACCCGGTTTTCAAGGTCGAACGCGAAGCCGACAAGCCCGGCAACTTCCACCTCGCGCCGACGCAGTTGTAATCCCAAAGGCGCGGGGTGCCACCCAACGCCGTGAACTTCCGCGGTGCGTGAGTTGATTGTTTTCGGCTCTGTGCCAGTGAAAAAGGCCTCTTGGCCGATGGTTGTTGTGCTGCAGCAACCAGAGCAAAGGAGGCCACGATGTTCGACGCATTGGCTGGCTCGGCTGTCGCCGCGCCCCGTTCAGTCTATCGG
>JAGVLZ010000348.1 GCA_020054055.1 Phycisphaerales bacterium | reverse complement strand
GAATCCGTTGAACACCCGAGGCGGATCGTTGAACTGGTCGTACGCGACCACAAACTCGAACCACTGTCCGACCGTCACTTCGGTTCGCGCCATGCGGTACTCGTATGCGACATCGCCGAAGTCGGTGTAGGTACTGAATTCGTAGCGAAACTCGTCGGTACGAACCTGCCGGTTCCCCGCATCGCCAATAGTCACATATTCTTGGCCGTACTCATGGGATACCTGCACCCCCGCCGGCGCAGGAGGCAGTACAACCGAGGCGGGCGAAACCCCGCTCGCGAGCGCCACCAATGAGGATGTGCATACGCAGATCGCTCGCATGGTTACTTCCCGGCCGCCTTCTGCCTAGTCGCCTTCGACCGGTACAGCCTCGTCGGCTTACGAACTTCGATCAAACCCGTGTTGGCACCCGGAACCGAACCCTTGATGAGGATCAGCCCCTGCTCCTTGTCGATGCGCACGAGGCTCAGCGAGCGGATCGTGACCCGCTCGGCCCCCATGTGCCCCGGCATCTTGATGCCGGCCTTCTGATTGCCGCGGCCGCGGTCGGTCGCTCGGCCACCGATCGAGCCGGGCGAGCGGTGCTTGCGCTCCGTGCCGTGGCTCGCGGGCATGCCCTTGAAGTTGTGCCGTTTCATCACGCCCGCGAAGCCCTTGCCCTTGCTCGTCGAGATGACATCGACAAAGACAAGCCCCTCGAGAGCGGAAGCATCGAGCGTCTGCCCGAGCGTGTAGTTTTCGAGTTCCTTGGCGTCCACACGGAACTCGCGGTGATGACGCAGCGGCCCCGTGCCGGCCTTGCCGTCGTGGGCGATCATCGCCATCGTCGAGTTTCGTGGCTTCATCTCGCCGAAGCCGATCTGGACCGCGTTGTAGCCGTCGTTCTTCTCGTCCTTGATCTGCGTCACAACGCAGGGGCCGAGTTTGACGACCGTGACGGGCACGCTGACACCCGCGTCGTCGAAGACGCGCGTCATGCCGACCTTGGTTCCGAGCAGTGAAAGTCCCATCGCCGTCCGACCAGCCTTTCCATCCGTCCGCGAGCGTGGTCACGTCGCGGCCGGTCTCGTGCCCTTGATTCCCGCTTTCTTCGCGGGGTCGGGCGGTTCGTGCCTCGCGCCGGAACAACCGGCGGAACAGAGGAACCCGTGTATTGAAAAAGCCGGCCTCTCTCTCGAAAGGCCGGCCCGGAAAACTACGCTTTGATCTTGATGAACACGCCCGCGGGGACGACCAATCGATTAAGGGCTTCGACCGTGCGCGCGTTCGGCTCGGTGATATCGATGATCCGTTTGTGCGTGCGGATCTCGAACTGCTCGCGCGACTTCTTGTCGATGAAGGGGCTGCGCAGGACCGTGTACCGCTCGACGCGTGTCGGGAGCGGGATCGGGCCGGCCACCTTCGCGCTCGTGCGCTTGGCGTGGTCGACGATCTCCTTCGCCGAGGAGTCGAGGGCCTGGTGGTCGTAGGCCTCCATCCGAATTCGAATCCGTCCGCCGCTCATGCGTCATCCTGCCCGGCAGCCGGGCCGCTGAAGGAACTACCGTTTCGGGAACTCGAAACCCAAGGCCGACGAATCGTGAATGACAACCAGCAGAAGCCCAACCCGCGGCTCCGTACACACCGGCAGCCAATCACGAAGAGACGACCAAAAGATCCCACCAGCCCCCTCCGAAGAGAGAGCAAGGGGGGAGAGTGTAGCCGGAGCGAGTTTCCTGTCAAGATGAGGCAAGGATACAGCATACCAAACAAACCCCTTCAATGGGTGCCACGACTTGTCCCGAAGGGCAAGTCGTGCTGACGACACGGAGGTTCACGCCGAAGATGAATCATCCCATGCTCAAAATCACCGCATCCATGCTGATTCTCGTTGCGGTCCTCGCCCACGCGCACGCCGAGACCGTCATCCCCTCGCTGACGACGGATGAGCCATACGCGATCCCGAATCTTGGTCTCTCGGTCTTCCTGCCGGGGGAATCGGTCGTCGATCTCTCTCGACTCGAAGGCGGCCGGACCACGGTGGTCGTCACGCCGAAGGGACCCGAGCAGACCTTCGTCTTTCAGATCATGCAATCGGTGAGCGCCGATCGTTCGCTCGAACTTGTGGAAGCGGTGCGGAACATCGTCGAACAGCGCCGTTCCTTCCACACCGGCAAGGATGCCCGCGGCCGCACGGTCTCGACGGTACGCGTCTTCGACGCCGACGATAACCTGCTGATCGGTCAGCACCCGGCCCAGCGCGTCTATCTCGACGTCCCGCCGGATACGACCGTGCCCGTCACCGGCTACACCATCTTCCACACCGGGCCGGGGCAGTTCGTGATCTTCCAGATGGATTGCCCCGTCGCGCTCTTCCCAAAGGTCCGCGCGCTCTATGAACTCATGGTCGCGAGCGTGCAGTTCAAGGACCCCGATGAGCTCGGCGCCGATCGCGCGACGGCCCTTCTCGCGGGGCAGGCGCTCCTCCAGAAGTTCAACGCGGCGGACTACGAGGCGGTGCTCGACAAGGAGCCGACCTACTTCCGCCTTTACCGCCCGAACCCCAGCGGCGACTCGAAATACGACGATGAAGTCGGCTATCAGCGCGTTCAGGTCGTCGCGGCCCGGGCCGGAGACATCGATTCCGCACGCCCCGAATCACGCTGGACCGCCGCGGACAAGCAGCCGGGATACCTCGCGCGCGTCGAAGCCCGCGCGCTCGCCGCAGGGACCGTTGTCGATTCTGTCTCGCTCTACTTCCTCTCCGCGGATCGCACGACGGAACTCTGGTCGATCACCATGGTCGTGCGCAAGGGCTCGGACTCCGAGCAATGGATCGAGACCGGCATCCGGCGCGAGAAACGACTGACGGTCAAGACCACCCGCAGCGGCCAGGAACCCACCGACGCGGACTGGTCGCCGTTGCCCGAGTCGTACCTCTCGCGCGTGGATTCGTACCTGCTGCCGAGGCTCGTGGCCCGCGCGGGGATGTCGGGGGTCTTCGGCTTTTACACCTACGACTCGAACCTCGCCAAGATGACGCTGCGGCGCGAGACCTTTGCGCCGCTCTCCGGTGGCGCGGCCTCGCAACCCGTGTCTCCCGGTGGCACGGGTTTGCAACCCGTGTCCGGCACGGCCTTCATCCTCACCACCATGCCCTCCGAGAACAGCCGTCCGACCACAAGCGACCTCGACGCGCACGGCCTGATCCTCCGCCGCGCCAACCCCGACGGCCAGATCATGGAGCCGATCGACCAGCCGACGCTGAAAAAACTCTGGGCGGATAAAAAGTTGCCGCTGGAATGAACGTTGCGCTGACGCACCAATCACGCTCGGGATGAGCAAGGTCCGCCGCAGCGAATCCCGTGGTGATCGCACGCTCGACTACCGATTCCCCGGTGCCTCATCCGCCGGCGCCTCCGCAGGCTCCTCTTCCTCGAGCGGCGCATCGTCCGCTGGCGCGTCTTCCGCGGGAGTTTCGCTCGACTCGCCTTCCGGCGCGGGCGCCTGGAGCATGTCTACTCGCTCCTTCGCGGCAAGGATCTGGAGACGGGCCAGTTCAGCCCGGACCGCCGCG
>JAGVLZ010000350.1 GCA_020054055.1 Phycisphaerales bacterium | reverse complement strand
TCCGAGCAACTCACGCAGGTCGAGTTGGACTCGATGAGGGCCGCGGAGGACGCGGTCGAGGCGGCCCGGCTGGCGTTCCCCGGCTGGTCGGCGACTCCGGTCGGCGATCGCATTCAGTTCCTCTTCCGGTACAAGGCGCTGCTCGAAGCGAAGGCGGGGGAACTTGCCGACATCGTGGTGAAGGAGCACGGCAAGACGAGGGCGGAAGCGATCGGCAGCGTGCGGCGCGGGATCGACTGCGTTGAGTTCGCGTGCGCCGCGCCGCTGCTGATGATGGGTCGGACGCTGCCGCAGATCGCGGTGAGCACGAGTTTCTGCCGGACGGAAGATCAGGGCGGCGTGGGCATCGACTCGACGGTGGACCGAGTGCCGCTGGGGGTGTGCGTCGGCGTGACGCCCTTCAACTTCCCGGTGATGGTGCCCTTGTGGATGTGGCCCATGGCGGTGGCGTGCGGGAACACGTTCGTGCTGAAGCCGAGCGAGAAGGTGCCGATGAGCGCGACGCGCGCGGTGGAAATCGCACACGAAGCGGGGCTTCCCGCCGGCGTGCTGAACCTCGTCCATGGCGGGGCGACGGTCGTGGACTACCTCATCAAGCACGACGATGTGAAGGCGGTCTCGTTCGTTGGTTCGACTCGTGCGGGGGAGCACATCTACAAGACCGCGACGGCGGCGGGGAAGCGCGCTCAGTGCATGTGCGGGGCGAAGAACCACACGATTGTGATGCCCGACGCGAACCGCGGGGCGGCGGTCGAGGGGATCATCGGGTCGGCCTTCGGCAACGCGGGGCAGCGGTGTCTTGCCGGGTCGGTTGTCGTGTGCGTCGGCGACTCGGGGGACTGGCTCGTGCCCGCGCTTGCTGAGGCGGCGAAGAAGATCAGGGTTGGACCGGGCGGCGAGCCGGGCGTCGGCATGGGGCCGCTGGTGGATGCGGAGGCGAAGGAGCGCGTCCACAAGTACATCGACCTCGGCGCGAAGGAGGGAGCCACGGTGGTGCTCGACGGGCGCACCGCGGCGCTGCCGAAGGGTGGCTGCTTCGTCGGCCCGACGATCATCGATCATGTCCGCCCCGGGATGGCGGTCGTCGAGGATGAGATCTTTGGGCCCGTGCTCTCGGTCATGCGCGAGAAGACACTCGATGCCGCGATCGCCGCCGTGAATCGGTCGAAATACGGCAATATGGCCGTGATCTTCACGAGCAGCGGCCACGATGCCCGCCGCTTTCGGACGCACGTCGATGCGGGGATGCTCGGGATCAACGTGGGAGTGCCCGCCCCGATGGCCGCCTTCCCCTTCAGCGGGTGGAAGCAGTCCTTCTTCGGCGACCTGCACGCGAACGGGGAAGATGGGCCGAAGTTCTTCACGAAGTCCAAGGTCTGCGTGGCGCGATGGCTCTAGCCCAAAAGCACCCGGCGCGAACCCGCTCGTTTCTCGGAATTTCATTCGATTCATCGCGACGGTGAGCGAGTTGGGTTCATCCGCCGCCCGCATCGGCCGATACATCGCCCGCGATCCCGTCGTCCCGGGACCGTCGGAGCCGCTGGCGATGCGCAAACTTCTTGAACTCTTCGGACTTTCCCGCCCAGTCTTCCAGACGGTTCGGGCCGCGCTCCCCACGCCGGCGCGCGAGCCGACCTTTGATTCATCACGCGGCGACCCGTTGGCGCGACAAGCGCGGAAAGCGCTCGAGCACGGTGACTGGGAGCCCGCGGCGGCTCTGATGGATTCGCCGATGTCCCCCGACGATCGGCAGTTTTATTCGGACGTGCTGGCAGAGTGCCCGGAACGCCCCGAGTGGACCGCCGCATGGAAGCGTACACGCCCGAACTCTCCTTCCGCCTGGCTGATGGATGGCGCACAGGCGGTCAACGGGGCGTGGGAAGCGCGCGGCGATGGGCACGCCGAGACCGTCAAAGAAGAGGCAATCGCGGTCTTCTTTGCGCGACTGGAAGAGGCGGACGCAAGCCTGCAGCGTGCCGCGTCGCTCGATCCGGGCGACGCCACGCCTTGGTCGTGGTTGATCCGCACTGCGATCGGCTTGCAACTCGACAAGGACGAGATCGGCCGACGCTTCAACGAAAGCACCCGGCGCGCGCCACAGCATCGACAGGCCCACACCGCGCGGATGCAGTCGCTGTGTCAGAAGTGGTACGGCTCCAACGCGGAGATGTGGGACTTCGTCCGCACCAGCACCGCCGGGATCGAGCCCGGCTCGCCCCTGCACGTGCTGACGGCCGAGGCGCACATCGAGACGTGGTTTGCGTCCGCGAATGAAGAAGGGCTGGTGCCGGCCGACTTCTTTCGCGAGCCCGCCATCCAGCGTTCGCTCCGCGCCGCCGCGGAAGCCGCCTTCGACCCGCGCGGCTTCAAGCCCGGCATCGACAGCCTCCGCAACCGCAACTACTTCGCCTTCTGTTTCTGGAAAGCGGGGATGCACCGCGAGGCCGCGACGCAGTTCGCCGCGATCGGGAACTGGGTGACCGAGTCGCCCTGGTGCTTCGTCGGGCAGCCCGCCGCGATGTTCGCCCGCGCTCAATCCGAGTGCTCGGGTTCCTCGCTCGCGGCGGCGGCTTGACGATTGGTGAAGGTATGCTGCGTCGATGGTTGGCGCTGTTTTCATGCTCGCGGGCGTGTCGTTCGTGTTGTCGCTCGCGCTGACGTGTGTCGCGCGGGCGTTCGGAAGGCGCAGGCTGCTGCTCGATTCTTCCGGCGCGAAGGGGCAATCGAAGATTCAGCACGCGGTGCCCAACATCGGCGGTGTGGCGATTTTCTGGGCGATTGCGGGGCCGATGCTCGCGGGGTTGGGCGTGATCCGGCTCGATCCTGAATGGGTCGTCGGGCTCGTCCCCGTGCTCAGGCCACACCTGGAGGGCATCCACCAGCAGACGCCGATGGCGGTCGGATTGCTCGGCGCGCTCTTCTCGCTTCATGCGCTTGGACTGCTCGACGACCGCCGCCCCATGCCCGCGTGGCCCAAGTTCGCGCTGATGCTCATCGTCGCGGCCGGCGTGGTCATCGCCTTTGACGTCCGTCTCCTGACTCTCCTCGACGCGCACGTCGGCGGCTCCTGGCTCTCGATCGCCCTGACGGTTGTGTGGCTCGTCGCGGTCACGAACGCGATGAACTTCATGGACAACATGGATGGGCTGAGCGCGGGGGTGGGGGCCGTGGCGAGTTCACTGTTTCTCATCGTCGCGCTGATGAATGGACAATGGTTCATTGCCGCGATGCTCGCGCTGCTCGTCGGCGCGCTCCTCGGGTTTCTCGTTTTCAACGCCCCCCGAACGCGCGGCGCGACTATTTTCATGGGCGATGGCGGTTCGCTTGTTCTTGGATTCCTGCTTGCGTTCCTGACCGTTCGCACGACCTATGTGCCCGCATCAACCGGCTTTCCGCCGTTCGCCGTCCTCATGCCCCTCTGCATCCTCGCCGTCCCGCTCTACGACATGGCGAGCGTCATCGTCATCCGTCTCTCGCAGCGCAAGAGCCCCTTCGTCGGCGACCGGCAGCATTTCTCGCACCGATTGCTCGCCGCGGGTCTGAGCGTGCCGCGCACGCTCGCCGTGATCTGCGGCTGCACCGCCATCACCGGGATCAGCGGGATCATGCTCAGCGTGGCGACGGGGTGGCAGGCGATTCTCATCGGAATCCAAGTCCTCCTCGTGCTCGCGGTCATCGCGCTCTACGAGCAAGGCAAGGGCTGGCCTCTTTCCTCCTCTGAAGGAAGCCGCCTATGACGAGTCTTCGAGGAAGAAGCGGATGATGCCCGCGACACGCGCCGAACTCTTCGCACGCTGGTCGGGCGTCAGCATCATTCTCTTCAGCGCCCTCGCGCGCCTCATGTCCTCGCCCTCGCGCATCCCCTACTGGGACATTGATCCCCTCACCAGTTGGTCCCCCGACACCACGCGCACCCCCGCGATGAGCCTGCTGTTCGATGCGCTCGTGTGGCTCGCGGCGAGCGCGATCATCTGGGCCGAGGGACGCGCTGGGCGAGGCATCGCGTGGAGAACGGGATTGCTTGCGCTTGTCGGCTGCGTCGGCGTCGCGCTGCATGGGTGGGTACTTACGCCGCTGACCGCGATCGGCGGCACACCCCCCACTCACGGCGATTTCCAATCCATGATCCTCGGCTCATCGTGGGCGAGCGCGATCATCGGCGCGTGGGCGCTCTCGATGGCGGCGCGGGATAGCGCGGTCATGCGCACGGCCACGATGACCCTTCTCGGTGTGGTGATCGTGCTCGGCGCGAAGGGGGCGATGCAGGTCTTCATCGAGCATCCGCGTCTGGTCGCGGACTTCAACGCGAAGAAGGATGAGATGCTGGCGGCACAGGGGTTCCAGCCCGGGTCGGTCAGCGCACGCCTCTTCGAGCGACGACTGGTGCAGGCGGAAGCGACGGGCTGGTTCGGACTCTCAAACGTCTACGGCTCGATCATGGCCGCGGGGTGCGCAGCGTTCTTGTCGCTCGCGATCAGCGCGACGCGATCCGCGCGAAGCAGCGCCGTCACAACCGGCGAAGCGGGGCTTCTCTGGCTCACAACCGCCATCGCGGCAACAGGCCTCGCACTCTCAGGATCAAAGGGAGCCATCAGCGCCGGCGCACTCGGATGCACATGCGTCATCACAGCGCATTGGATCGGAGCACACAAGGAAGCCGCCTCTGAGTCCTCGAAGAGGCGGATGCTCCTTCGCTACGCCCCGATCATCCTCCCGATCCTCGCCCTCCTCGCCATCTGCCTCCGGGGACTCATCGGCGAGCGCATCGGCGAACTGAGCCTCTACTTCCGCTGGCAATACCTCCTTGCCGCGGCGCGCATCATCCTCGCGCACCCGATCTTCGGCACCGGCCCCGCCGGATTCAAGGATCAGTACCTCCTTCACAAAGAGCCCACGAATCCCGAAGAGATCGACTCCCCCCACTGCCTCCCGATGGACTGGCTCGCGACGCTCGGCTTCTTCGGCGCAGCGTGGGTGGCATTGTGGGTGGTGTGGCTCTATCGGTGTGGCATGCTTGCTGCCTTGAGCAAGCATGGTGCTGCGGGTGCCACCACGGACGCCACTGCTTTGGGCGGGTCGGTGATGGGGCGGGAGCGCGATTCGGGCGCTTCTGCCCGTCCGCACCACGCGCCCGAAGCGGGATGCGTGGTGGCACCCCCGGTTGTCATCTTCGCCTCGCTGGGTTTCTCCTGGTGGTGCGAATGGGCCGCGATGCTGCCGGAGATGCTGGTCGTGTACGCGCTCGCGGGGCTGGCGTGGTGGCTGGTGGCGCGGACGGGGTCGCGTCTGGCGGAGATCGACCCCCGGGCGCTTTCCATCGCGCTCTTCGGCGCGGCGGTCGTGCTTGGCACCCACTGCATGATCGAGGTGACGGGGGTGTTCACGAGTTCGGTGGGGTGGGCCACCGCATGCATCGCGCTGGCAGGGACGCCTAAAGCACGACCCACACAAACTCTGGCTGTGTCACGCCTACTGATGGCAACGGGGCTTGGAGTTGCTTCGATCATTGCAGGCATCTCTGCCGACATATTCCAGTTTGAAGAACGCTTGTATCGTGCTTCATTGCGCGTGCAGGCTGCCATGACACAAGGTCAACCTCCTGATGTAGATATTCTCGAACAAGCGCTAGGTGATCTGATTTCGGCTTACGGCCCAAGACTGGGCTTCCTGGTCCCGCTTCCCGACACTCTTGATTCGTCCACCTCGATTGAATGGCGTGTTGCAGTTGAAAAGTCGAGCAAAGCACCCGCCGAATTTCAATTGAGAACTCGCCACATCATCTCGAATGCCCAAGATCGTGCAACGCGGAACGGTCCCAAATCAGCAATCGCATGGGGACGCTACGCCCGTCTGGTGGAAGCCCGCGCTGCGATGATCAGCAATCCGGATTCCATTCCGACCGCGATAAACGCCTGGCTCCGCGCCACCCCCCTCGATCCCCACGGCCTCACCCCCCCACTCCACCTCGCGCGCCTGTACGCCCAACTCGACCAACCCGAGGAAGCCGCACGCTGGGCCCGGCGCGCCCTCGAAGTCCATGCCAATCTTCACCTCGACCCCCTCAAAGGGCTGACCGACACCGAGAAGGCGGAAATGGAACGCCTCGCGGCATCGGCTCAGTTTGACGAAAACCGCACGGGTTGGAAACCCGTGCCACCGTCAAACTGAGCCGGTGAGCCGCCCCACGCCTCCCCTTGACCCGCTTCCGGTCCCTGTTAGTATTCTTCACCCTTCCGATGGGGACACTATGGACTCCGACGACGACGACAACTCCCGTCCCTCACGCCATCGGCCGCCGCGTGCGGCCAATCGTTGACCCCTTTCCGGGGGCGGGGGGGCGGACGCCCGCGTCAAGCAGTCCTCTCACTGAAAAAGTCACGCCACCACCGACCAAAGCGGCCGTGGGTGGTTGATCCAAAGTCACTCGCTCCCCGTTCCCAAACCCGCAAGCCTCAAGCCGCAATCCCCCAGGACGATCCCCATGGACCTCGCACACATCCGCAACATCGGCATCTGCGCCCACATCGACGCCGGCAAGACCACCGTCTCCGAGCGCATCCTGTTCTACACGGGCAAGAACTACAAACTCGGCGAGGTCCACGAGGGGACCGCGACCATGGACTTCCTCCAGGAAGAGCAGGAGCGCGGCATCACGATCCAGTCCGCCGCCACCACCTGCCCTTGGACGCGCAACGGCGAGGACTACATGATCAACCTCATCGACACCCCGGGGCACGTCGACTTCACCATCGAAGTCGAACGCTCGATGCGCGTGCTCGACGGCGCGGTCGCGGTCTTTGACGGCAAGGAAGGCGTCGAGGCCCAGTCCGAGACCGTCTGGCGCCAGGCCGACCGCTACGGCGTCCCCCGCCTCTGCTTCATCAACAAGATGGACAAGATCGGCGCCGACTGGGAGTTCTCGTTCAAGTCGATCCGCGAGCGGCTCGGCGCGAACGCCGTGGCGGTGCAGATCGCCATCGGTCACGGGCACGAACTCAAGGGCATCATCGACCTCGTCCGCATGAAAGCGATCTACTTCGACGCGAGCGAACTCGGCGCGGTGATGACCGAGGCCGAGGTTCCCGACGACATGAAGGACATGGCCGAACTCTACTACCACGAACTCGTGGACCAGGCGACGCATTTCGACGACGCCCTCCTCGAAAAAGTTCTCAACGAGCAGAAGCCCACCGAAGACGACATCCGCCGTGCGATCCGCAAGGGGGTCATCGCGGAGAAGTGCTACGCCGTGTTCTGCGGCGCCGCGCTCCGCAACATCGGCGTGCAGTTGCTCCTCGACGGCGTGATCGACTATCTCCCCTCCCCCCTCGAGAAGAAGGACGTCGTGGGAACCAACCCGCGCGACTTCGACGAAAAACTCTCCCGCCCTCACTCCGAGAAGGCCCCCTTCGCCGGCCTCGTCTTCAAGGTCGTCTCCGACACCCACGGCGACCTCACCTACGTCCGCGTCTACTCCGGCAAGATGACCAAGGGCACCCGCGTCCTCAACGCGAACAACAGCAAGAAGGAAATCATCTCGCGCATGTTCGAGATGCACGCCCAGAACCGCATCCCGCTCGAAGAAGCGGGGCCGGGACGCATCGTCGCCGTCGTCGGCCTCAAGGACTCCATGACCGGCGACACCCTCTGCGACCCCGATCATGTCATTCAACTCGAGCGCATGACCTTCCCCGAGCCGGTCATCAGCATGTCGATCGAGGCCAAGACCGCCGAGGACAAGCGGAAACTGGGCGATGCCCTCACCGTCATCCGCCGCGAGGACCCCTCGTTCCGCTCGATGTTCGACGATGAGACGGGCCAGACCATCATCAGCGGCATGGGCGAACTCCACCTCGAGATCATCAAGAACAAACTCGTCCGCGACATGAAGGTCAACGTCGAGGTCGGCAAGCCCCGCGTCTCCTACCGCGAGGCGATCACGCGCAAGGCCGAGTACGTCCGAGGCAAGTTCGTCAAGCAGACGGGCGGCCGCGGCCAGTTCGGCGATTGCACGATCCACCTCGAACCCTTCACCAAGGCCCAGGCCGCCGAGGAAGAACTCGACTTCGAGAACAACATCGCCTTCGAGAACAAGGTCGTCGGCGGCTCGATCCCCAAGGAATACATCCCCTCCGTCGAGCACGGCATCCGCACCACCGCCATCTCGGGCGTCATGGCGGGCTACCCGCTCATCAACATCAAGGCCACGTTGGTCGACGGCTCGGTCCACGCGGTCGACTCGTCGCAGATCGCTTTCGAGCAGGCGGGACGCCTCGCGCTCATCGACGCCGCGCAGAAAGCCGGCCTCACCCTCCTCGAACCGATCATGAAAGTCGTCATCACGACCCCCGAGGACTACTTCGGCTCGATCACTGGCGACGTGGCCTCACGCCGCGGCATGATCGTCCACACCGAAGAACGCGGGAACACCCGGCTCATCACCGCCGAGATCCCGCTCTCCGAACTCTTCGGCTACACGACGACGCTACGGTCCATGAGCCAGGGTCGCGCGAGCAGCAGCATGGAGCCGCTGGAGTATCGCCAGTTGCCGGCGGCGATGGTGAAGGAAGTCGTGGCGGCGGGGGCGTAAGCGAGATCGGATTCTATGCGGTCCCCGGATGATCTCTATACCCGCCCGCAAAACGGGCCCGCGATGCTTGCCAGATGCGCACCGTCTGGTGCCATTCGCTCAGGTGCTTCTCTTCGCAGGCCATGAATGGGTGGGCTCGCGGGTTCGCTCGCCCATTTCAAGGCGAAGATTTGTCAAGTCACCCGATTCCAGCGGCTGCGCCGCTGGCAACCATCGCACGCCCGTTCCAAGGGCGATTCAGGGCTGAAGAGTTACCATCCCCGCATGGTCCGCCTCTCCAAGATCTACACCAAGTTCGGCGATTCCGGCCAGACCATGCTCGGCGATGGCCACACCGTCTCAAAGACTTCCCCTCGCGTCGCGGCCTATGGCGACGTCGACGAGGCCAACTCATCTCTCGGAATCGTCATCGCCTCAGTTCAACTCGGAAGGAAGCCGCCTCTGAACAAGTCTTCGAGTGAAGAGGCGGATGCTCCGCTCGTCGGCGCCATCGCCCAGGAACTCCTCCGCATCCAGCACGACCTCTTCGATGTCGGCGCGGACCTGTGCGTCCCGATTGAGCCGCATGAAACGCCCGCCTCGCGCCTCCGAATCACTCAGCAGCAAGTCGATCGCCTCGAATCCGCGATCGACAAGTTCAACGAGCCGCTGAAGCCGCTCGATTCGTTCGTCCTCCCCGGCGGCACGCTCCTCGCGGCCCACCTCCATGTGGCCCGCACCACGACGCGCCGGG